>JBARUP010000130.1:0-2667 GCA_049645805.1 Nodosilinea sp. | reverse complement strand
TACTCTATGCGAGTTACCCCAGAGCATTCATGCTGTGCGTTTCAGAGCTCGCAGACCGACTAACACGCCCGACTGCTACATCGGCCATCACCTGTCATGGTTACGCGACAACCCAACCCTGATTCCTCCCAAGAGCGCATGACATCACCTGAGAGCCCACAAGACAGCTGGCAGATATACCAGGGAAACAATGCTGCCCCCCACGATGACATTGAAGAGCGGCTGCCCGCTGCCCCCAGTTGGCGACCCTTTGGTAAAGACATTAGTCCAGGCGTTAGCCGTCGCAAGCGCCGAGGAAAAACCTTCCAGACCCGTCCGGAAGAAGTCAAGATGGTCAATGCGGCTCTGTACCTACGTCGGCCGCTGCTAATTACAGGCAAGCCCGGCACCGGTAAATCGTCGCTGGCTTACTCTGTGGCCGAAGAGCTGAAGCTAGGCGAGGTTCTCTACTGGCCAATTACCACCCGCACAACCCTTAAGTCTGGGCTGTATAACTACGACGCGATTGGGCGACTACAGGAAGTTAAGGAGGCCGAGGCTAGCGGTCCTCCCGATGGAGACGTCGATAGTCGTCAGGCCCAGGCCGAGAAGATTGCCAAATTTATTACCCTTGGCCCCTTAGGGACTGCCCTGCTGCCGTCTAGTCGCCCCCGGGTACTACTGATCGATGAAATCGATAAGAGCGATATTGATCTGCCCAACGACTTGCTTACCCTTTTCGAAGAGGGCCGCTTTGAGGTCACTGAGTTACTGCGGCTAGAAGAAGATGATCCTGACAGTGGCCAAGTTGCTAAGCCCGTGAGCGTCCGGGTCCGTACCGCCTACAGCGACCGGGAAGAGATTACCCGTAAAGACCTCAAAGCCCTGGTGATAGGGGGGCGGATTACCTGTGAAGAATTTCCCCTAGTCATCCTCACTAGCAACGGCGAACGGGACTTTCCGCCGCCGTTTTTGCGCCGCTGCCTGCGGCTCAACATGTACGAGCCAGATCCAGAACAGCTCAAGGCCATTGTGAGAAAACACTTCGAGCTAGCTACCGATAGTCAAGTTTCTGAAGCCGCTATCAGCCAGTGGGTCAAAGCCTTTCTAGCCAAGCGCGATAACAAAGAGCAGCTAGCCACCGACCAGTTGCTAAACGCTCTGTTTATGGTGGCCCAGAGCCGTGGCCCGATTGGTGACGACATGGAAGAGTTCATCAATGGCTTCTTGCTGTCGCCCCTGGATCGGCCATTGGCAGCTAAGCCTAAGGACCGGACTACAGATGCTACCGACACTCAGCGCTGATGATTGACGGGCTGATAGAAGCGCTACAGGATGCTGGCTTGGTCTTAAGTGACCAAGAGTTAGCGGTCCTGGGCGATGCCCAGTCTCTGCTCCACGATGAAGACATCGCTGATGCGCTATGGCTAGCCGCTCGTATGGGAGGTAGCCCGGAACCAACTGCGCCTGAGGGCTCTGGTGAACTAACCGATGACAATCAGCAGACGATCACCATCGAAGAGGGAGAGGGACCTAAAGAGCCCGCTAGTCTCCCTCCAGCCCCCGTCGTTTCGGCCTATGTGCAAGAATCGCGCCAGAGCCTAGAGGCTGATGAGATCGAAACTTCCGAATCGGGACTGCCGCTGCAGGTACAGACCGCCCCAGCCTTGCCCAATGCCCGCGGCATCGGCCGCTCTCTGCGTCCGCTGATGCGCAAGGCTCCCTCTCGTACCCAGCTAGTGCTCGACGAGATGGCAACCGTAGACCGCATCGCCCAGGAAGACATCTGGATACCAGTACTCAAACCAGCTTCTGAGCGGTGGTTTGACCTGGAGCTGGTCGTCGAGGCCTCCCCCTTCGAGTTTGTTTGGGAAGCCACGCTGGCAGAATTTCAGCGACTGTTAGAACAGCAGGGAGCCTTCCGTAATGTGCGTACCTGGTCGGTGGAGACCACTGACCATCACGAACCCCGGCTGTTCCCCAAAGTCAAAACCCGAACCCCCGTGCCAGCCTCGGACGAACTGACCATTATGGCCCGCAGCGAAAAAGAGCTCATTGATGCGTCTGGCCGTGCCATCGTGCTCTATGTCAGCGACTGCCGCTCTGGCCTCTGGCAGTCAGGTAAAATCCACGACTGGCTGAAGCTATGGGGGCAGCATCAGCCTACCGCTGTCGTTCAGCTACTGCCGGAACGCCTGTGGAGCGAAACTCAGCTCAATGATGGCTTCAAAATCCAGGTCAGCGCCTTTGAGCCTGGCGTAGCGAACCCCAAGCTACAAATGCACAATCCACCAGCGAGGCGAGGGCCGTCAGTTGAGGACTCGCTGATCTTGCCTGTAGTCACCCTAACGGCCAGTGCCTTGCAACAGTGGGCCAAGGTGATTGCGGCAGGCGGGCAGCAGCGGCTTCCCGCTCGCCTGTTTGATATGAGCTGGGTACAGGATGCTGCCCCTCAAGACGACGCTGCCTGGGCGGTGATTCATCCTCAAACCCCAGAGGCGCGCCTAGAGCTATTTAACGCCACCGCCTCATCCTCAGCGAAGCGTCTGGCCCGGCTGATGTCGGTGGTTCCTGTCGATCTGCCGGTGGTGCATCTGCTACAAAATGCCTTCTTTCGGGAGGCTGCTGAGCCGGTACACGCAGCGGAGGTGTATAACAGCTGCCTGATGGAGCAGACCGGCCCTAGAG
>JBARUP010000129.1:0-4019 GCA_049645805.1 Nodosilinea sp. | reverse complement strand
CTCTAGGGCTTCAGGGGTAACGCCGTAGGTTAGGTAGTGCTCGACTAGTTCCAGCACCCACGACGTTGCATCCTGCACAGCCGCAATCTGGCTGAGGTTGTCCAACTCAACTAGCACTAAGCTGCCCTCCTGAAAAGGTAGCAGGCGCGTAGTTTCGACACTGCGCTCTACCGGCAGCAGCGTCCACGTAGCGTCGGAGGTTTGCTCGGCCAGCAGAGAGAGTTCTGCACCACCCAGAAACGCTTTTTTTTGAACCTTGGCCAGGTATTGCATTAGCTGTGGAATTTACACCTCTACGGCACGAGTATAGCTGGTGAACCCCTGGGTTTAGGAGTGGGATTGAGCCGACTGTAGCCATGTCCACCAAGCGCCTGATCTATGAAAGGGTGTGCTTTCTATGTATAAACTAGCACTGGTATCACAGTAGCGCTGTGCATGGTTGCTCTTTCTACGATAGCCCACTCCCCCTCTTCTCAGTATGGGTATCGCTGCCGTTAGCAAGCGTAACCAAGCAGAAACAGAATCTTGAATAATGGCCGCCGGGACATTGATGCGCGTCTCTGATGGCAACGGGATGAAAATGTTTATTCGCCCAGCAGCCGGTAACCGTGGGAACACGGGCTTACGCTCCCATAACTACGAGATTGTAGTAAGCGAATTGGGTTATCCCGCCGATGCCGCCACCCTTGCCGATGAGTAAAATCGGGTTACCATACAAAGCGTTACCAATCTTAGGGTGTGCTTTAAGCTACGCCCTATGCCCTATAGCTACGGCTTGACCAATCAGAGCGTATTACTATGTCGAACCTTGAGCAGACTATTGACAAAATGTTTGCAGCTCGCCGCCTGACCCGCCATGACCAGCAGCAGCTAATGGCGATGTTTTCTCAGCGGGAGCTAAACCCCAAGGATGCGGCTCTGATCAATCGAGTCTACGAGGCCCTCAGCCAAGGGCGACTCCGGGTAGTCGATTAACCTTTGATAACTATGCGTAGCTCACGTACTGGCATGAAGCCCTGAGGGGTTGAAGCCGCTAGAGCAGGTTTAGGACAGGCCAGATTCGGGGTAAGATCTCCACGACGTTAACTACTGTAGGGTCATGGAAGACACTCCAAATACCTCCCCTGAGAAGCCTAAGAAGAAAATCATTACCGTGGGAGAAAACAAAGACGGTGAGCGTAGCACCGGGGAGAGTCGTGATAGCAATAAGGGCCGACGCGGGGGCCGAGGACGCGATCGCGACGAGCGCAAGCCTGCCGTTTCTGCTGCCCTAATGCGTGGCCCGAAGCCCAAGCCAAAGGCCGAAGAAGTGCCTGAAGAAGCGGTAGCGGAGGCAATGCCCGAGGAAGCGGTAGCGGAGAAAATGCCCGAGGAAGCGGTAGCGGAGAAAATGCCCGAGGAAGTGGTAGCGGAGGAAGCGGAGACTTCTACGACTGCTGAGGCTGCTGCTGAAACGCCTCCCGAAGCGGTCACCGATCCTGAAGCGGCCTCAGCCTAGATCCTGCGATGCCTAGTCAGAAGCCCTGGTAGCTTCGTCTGCCGGGGCTTCTGCATGCCCTAGATACTGGCTGTCGACCAAAAATGCCCCTTTATCGAACTTGATGCCCCAGTAACCACCGGAGCGGCGACTTTGGACAATGCCTTCCGCTCCTACTGGCACGGTATCTGCGGGGCGCAGCATGGGCATTGGGTCAGCAGTTTTGAAGTAGGGCGGGCACGATATCAGGCGGACGCGATCGCCAACGGTGAATTCAGTTGCCATAGCAGCCTCTAGGACAGTACACAGCTAAACGTGGGGGCTAACCGTGAATTAGTCAAGCGTCCGGTCACTGCCTGTTCGCCCAAGCGCGTGCTGACCGGCGCGCCGAGGGCCTTGGGACAAGCTCAGGAGTAACAGTTTGGCGCTACCGTTTAGCGCAATCTAAGGAAGCTGTAGATTGCGCTAAACGTGTGCAGCCTGTGGGTGCGATGAGTTCTCCGCCCAGCTTGTATCGTTACGTTTGGCACTGCATGTACGTCGGCTAACCGCTGAAGTGGAGATTACCTATGGGAACTTTTGTTGGAGCCGAACCCTATCCCTATCCCTATAACGGGGATTTGCGCCCCGAGAATACGGCGCTGATTGTGATTGATATGCAAACCGATTTTTGCGGCATCGGCGGCTATGTCGATAAGATGGGCTACGACCTGTCGCTAACCCGCGCTCCGATCGAGCCCATTGCCCAGCTGCTGGAGGTAATGCGCGATCGCAACTTCACTATCATTCACACTCGCGAGGGCCACCGCCCCGATCTGGCCGATCTGCCGGAGAACAAGCAGTGGCGATCGCGACAGATTGGTGCAGGCATCGGTGACCCCGGCCCCTGCGGTCGTATTTTGGTTCGGGGCGAGCCCGGCTGGGAGATTATCCCTGAACTATACCCCCTACCTGGCGAAGTTATCATCGACAAACCCGGCAAAGGCTCGTTCTACGCCACTGACCTCGACTTGATTCTGACACGCAAGGGGATTCAAAACATTATTCTCAGCGGCATTACTACCGACGTGTGCGTGCACACCACTATGCGCGACGCCAACGATCGCGGCTACGAGTGCCTGCTGCTCTCTGACTGCACCGGCGCTACCGACTACGGCAATTACCTGGCGGCGCTGAAGATGGTCAAAATGCAGGGGGGCGTGTTTGGGGCGGTAGCCCATTCTGAAGCCTTGATCGAGGCCTTGGTGTAGGGGCCTAGTAGGGGCTTAGCAGTGCTAAGCCCCTACTAGGCCACCCGTTCATTTACTCACCCTTTACTCCTATGGAAACCGCCACCGCTGCGCCACCAGCCAAAGCCGCTCCGCCAGAGCTAGAGGTAATCAACCTGACCAAGCGCTTTGGCACCTTCGCGGCCCTAGACCGGGTTTCGCTCAAGGTCACTCCCGGCAGCTTTCACGCTCTCCTCGGCGAAAACGGGGCCGGCAAAAGCACCCTAGTGAAGTGCATCATGGGCTTTTATACCCCTACCTCTGGGGATGTGCTGATCGATCGGCAATCCCGCACCATCAACAGCCCTAAAGACGCCCACCACTTTGGCATTGGCATGGTCTATCAGCACTTCACCTCAGTGCCCGCTATGACCGTGGCGGAAAACCTGGTGCTCGCGCGCTACGACAGCCCCCAGTGGCTCAACTGGGCGGCAGAATACGAGCGCCTCGACGCCTTTATGGCCACTTCTCCCTTTCACCTCGATCTGCGCACGCCAGTTGCCCAGATGGCGGCAGGTCAAAAGCAAAAGCTCGAAATTCTCAAGCAGCTCTATCTCAACAGCCGGGTGCTCATTCTGGACGAACCCACCTCGGTGCTTACCCCCGGCGAAGCCGACGAGGTGCTGGGGCTGCTGAGAGAGGAGGTGACCGCTGGCCACCTCAGCGTGCTGATGATCTCCCACAAGTTCCGCGAAGTGATGGCCTTTACAGATGAGGTCACGGTGCTGCGCAAGGGGCAGCTAGCGGGCCACGGCTACGTGCGCGATTTAACTGTAGACAACATGGCCCACATGATGCTGGGCGAAAAGACGGCGGTTACTCCGGTTGAAAAAGTGACCGTGGCAGACAGCCACCCTGTTCTAGAGATCCAGGATCTGTGCGCCGATCGCGACAATGGTCTGCCCGCCGTGCGTAGCGCCAGTTTGATCGTTAACAGCGGCGAAATTGTCGGCATTGCCGGAGTTTCGGGCAACGGGCAGCGTGAGCTGGTAGAGGTGCTGGCCGGGCAGCGCCCCCGTCACAGGGGCGAAATTTTCGTCAATGGCGCTTCCTATCGATCGACCCGCAAAGAAATGGCCCGGCACCAGGTCTACACCCTGCCCGAAGAACCCCTGCGCAACGCCTGTGTGCCCCACATGAGCGTAGCTGAGAACATGGCCCTGCGCACCTTTGACCGCCCACCCCAGGCGAAGGGCGGCTGGCTGCTCAGTCTGCGCAATATTCGGCGCATGGCCGAGGGCTTGGTCAAGGTATTTTCGGTCAAAACCCCCTCC
>JBARUP010000128.1:0-10572 GCA_049645805.1 Nodosilinea sp. | reverse complement strand
AGACATAGCTGACTTTGGCACCGAGGGTTACCCAGAATACTCCATTCTGCCCGAAAAGAACGGGTATCCCGGTCGGGTTTCTGTGCCAGTAACCGGAGTCCCCAAAATCTAGAGAATGACTGACATCTCGCTGCAAGATTCAAGGAGAGAATAGTATGTTTAGCCCGTTTTCTACCAGTGAAGAATTTGAGGGAGCGATCGACGGTCCTACGGGTGGAGCCATTTACACTTTTGCCCACAGCCCCGCGCTCAACGCTGTTGCGCTGGTAATCTGCGTGGCGCTATTTATTTGGTTTTTGGTGAAAACCTTTGCGGCCCCCCACGGGGTGCCCACGGCAGATTCCTCTCTTAACCACCTCAGCGCCTTTATTGTGGCGGGGCTGGTCTCGCTGGCTGGGGCAGAGTATCGTCAGCCATCCCAGCCCGCTGAGTTCACAGTGACTCAGTCGCAGGCGATCGCTCATCGGCCAAGGGCTAAGTCTGCCCTAGGGCTGCTGGGGCTAGCTGGGGTGGGTTTACCCGCCGGGCTAAGGAGAAAAAGCTCAGCGCGCAAAGGCCGCTATCGCGACATCAAGTCGTCTCGATAGGCTCTGCTAGCAGGGTTGAGCCCGAGCCGCGCTCGGCGTTTCAAAGTCTAGGCGTTTCAAAGTTTACAAGAACCGACCTATGCCCTGCTAACGGTTTAGCGGGGTGTTTTTTTGCAATTATCTCTCTGAGAAGTCAGGAGTAGGCTCACTGCTAGATCTCGCTGACTCGCGATCGCCCCCTCCGAAAGTTTCGCCTTGGCCAAAAGCTCGTAGGCTTCACAAACCAGTCTGACGCTATGATTTGGCGTAGCAAAGTGCAGGATATCTTTTCGTTGATCAATACTATCGATCTGTCTCAACTCTCTCAGTCGAAGCATTGGCTCCAGGCCCAGGCCGGTGATGTAGGGGCAATTGCCCGTCTGCTTGCTGAAGCTATTGGCGACAGCCGGGTGCGGGTAGAGGTATCCTGGCGCGATCGCACCCTCTACGTCTTTCTCACTGGGGTTCAGCCGCCGCATCAAAACTACGTGAATCGCGTTCGCGCCGTTGTCAATGCCCTGGGGCTTGAGATTGTTACTGATCTAAAAGTGCTCGACGGTCTCGAAATGCGCCTGCTCGATCGCTGGCAGTATGACTTTAGCCTCGACCCGCTGCCTCCGGCACTCCCCCCCCAAGCAGCGCCTAGAGCAGACGCTACCAAACTCGATAGCCATCACCCGGCCGCGGCCCTCGCGACCGCGCCTGAGGTAGATAGCCGTAGTAGAACTGGTCCGAATTCTCCGCGCTGGCGCTGGCTGATGGTTGCGGCTGCGATCGCGCTGGGGTTTGGCCTAGCGACTGGGGTAACTCAGTGGCGCAACCATCAGCAGGTCTCTAGCTTGGCCAAGCGTGTAGTGGCCGCGGCGGATCCTGCGCTCGATGTATCCTCTGACGCCGTGAAACCAATTCAGCCGCTCATAGAAGGGACAGATAGCCT
The DNA here is from genome assembly GCA_049645805.1 of Nodosilinea sp. Classification (GTDB taxonomy): domain Bacteria; phylum Cyanobacteriota; class Cyanobacteriia; order Phormidesmidales; family Phormidesmidaceae; genus Nodosilinea. The sequence goes on along the minus strand of JBARUP010000128.1, from coordinate 9,069 downwards.
GACGCCGCCGCCCCTGACCGCCCCGGCCACGCTCAAAATTAAAGCCGTAGGCGACATCATTCCCGGCACCGACTACCAGCGCTATCGTCTGCCCGAAGACTGGCAGTATCTGTTTCGCAGCGTTCAGTACCACCTAGGCAAGGCGGACATTACCTTTGGCAACTTTGAGAGCACGCTCACCGAAGTACCCAACAGCGCCAAAGATACTAGCCGAGGCAACACCTTCGCGTTTCGCACCCCACCCTGGTACGCCAGCGTGCTCAAAGAAGCCGGGTTTGACGTGCTAAACGTGGCCAACAACCACTCAATGGACTTCTTTGCCCAGGGGTTTGACGACACCATTGCCAATATTGAAGAGGCCGGCATGAAAGCCGTAGGCCGCAAGGGCGAAATCTTGTACGTTGAAGCCCAGGGACAAACGGTTGCGTTCATTGGCTTTAGCACCTACAACGACCACAACTCGCTCAACGACTTAGATAGCGCGATCGCGCTAGTGAAGACCGCCGACCAGCAGGCAGATATTGTTGTTGTCTCCTTCCACGGCGGTAAAGAAGGCACCGATGCCACCGTCACCCGCAACCAAAACGAATACTTCTACTCCGAAAATCGCGGCAACTTAGTCAACTTCTCCCACACCGTCATCGATCACGGAGCCGACCTAGTGCTGGGCCACGGTCCCCACGTTCCGCGCGCGGTTGAGCTATACGACAACAAACTGATCGCCTATTCTCTCGGGAACTTTTTGGGCTACCGCAGTCTCTCTACCGCAGGTGCCCTAGGGACCTCCCTCATTCTGGAAGCCGACCTCAATGCCAAGGGCAACGTTATTGGCGGGCGTATTATCCCCGTCGCCCTCGACAAAAACGGCGTTCCCTACCTCGACGACTATTTCGGTAGCGTCGTGCTGGTGCGCCAGTTCACCCAGCGTGACTTTCCTAATACACCGCTTGCCATCGACGACATGGGCTATATCTGGCCTCAGTAAGCGGGCCCTAAATAAAATCATTTCGCTCAGCCGTTAGTATCCAGGCGTTTTAGAAACCTGGCTAAAGGATGAACGCAAATAGTTAAGAATTGTTACCAAAGACAGGTTCATTTCTCAGGATAGTCGCGCTAGCTTGTTCTGAGAACACCACAGCTGCTGGGGTTGAGCGATCGCTCTAAGCAATCGATAGGCTTCCCAGTGTGGCACCTGTAACTACCCACTACTTACTATGACTAACGAATCTACTCAGCCAGACCAGGTTGGTAACCCTAAAGAGGCCGAACCCGGTAGAGGCGCACCTGGTGGCCAGTGGGCCGTGCAAACCGCTCAGCCTACCGATGTTAATCCCCCCGACGAGAAAATACCCTCTGGCGTAGATGAGGCAAAGAATCGGCAGCAGATTGAAGACTACGCAGCCCAGGAGGAAGGCACGCTGCCTACATCCCACGGTTTTGTGCTCGACGAAGCAGGCAAAATCGACAACTTTGCCGTTGAGCCCCCAATGTATGTCGAAGAATAGCGGCTGGGCGTCGAACCTGCCTGTGGCTTAGTCATAGGCGGGGTTCAAGGCAGGTGCGCTGCCTCTTCCTAAACCCGCCTAGACCAAACTGAGCGCGCTGGTCTAAGCAGTTAGGAGATAGCCAGACCACACATCTCTCACCATCATTTGAAATTCAGTCAATAGGGAAAAACTATGCCAATTGCAATTCGGGACGACGTAGTATTTATCCTGCTTAGGAAAGTTGATCAGTTTAACCAGAAAGCTGAGCAAGAAGAGATGAACTTTTCTGCTACAGACTTCACCGGCCTAGGGCTGACTAAATCTGACCTGCTAGGACACCTAGACTACCTAAACCAGCGGCAGTATATCGATGCTGAGTTCACCGGCAACGCCTATGCCAATCAAGAAGACGTGCCCGATGTAGCTGACCCTGACGAGGTCGGCATTCGCGTCGCTAACACCTTTGGTGCCGAAGACGGTCCGCTACCTCACCTCATCACCTTCAAGCGAGCTACGCTGACTGAGAAGGGGCAGAACATGCTGAAGGACATGGAGGAAAAGCCGCCTAAGGCCCTAGATAAGGGGCCGGCGGTGCCGCTGGTTACCGAGCAATCCCCATTTCTAGAGAAAGTCAGGGTCAAAGGCAGCCTGCCCGACATCTACGACGCTCGAGATATTACTGAAACAGTCTTTCGCGTGATGCGAGACGTGATGACTACGGCGGAGGCCGACCGCGTGGAAGAAGAGCTCCATGATGACGTTCTACCCACCGACGAAAAGGCCCTTCAGATGGAAGTAGCCGATCTTTGGAAAGACAGAAACCCAATTGTGAGATTCCTCAGCCGCATTCGTCCCCCAATGAAGGGGCCAGCGCCCCTGGGCATCGACTCTACGCTGTTCTTGACGCGGGTAGACAACGAGGCCGGTGTGCCTAAGACGGTCAACGCAGAGATTGTCGTCGCCGCCGTGTTTTCAGCGACTAAAGAAGAGCTGTCGCCAGAGCGCATTGAGGCCGTAGGCCAGTGGCTCCCCGAAGGAAAGGTGCGCGAGATCTGGGAGTCGGCCTAGCGCGAACAGAAACCGAGTTTCTGCCCCAGAAACCAGTCTACAGCACAGGTCTGTAGACTGATTTCTAACCGCAAGAGCGTCGAGCGCAGAGAATGTTTTGGGGTTTTGGCTACCGCTGGAAATTGGTTGGTCCGCTGTAGCCCGACAACTCCGCCAGCCGCGCCAGACTCTGGGTGCCTGAGTAGAACTCACCGCTGATCTCCCAAGTCGGGAAGCCGGTTATTTCAGGCTTAGAGCGGCACAGGTCAGCCTGGGAATTTTGACCATCTTCCGCACACTCGACTTCCTCAAAGACAGTTGAGGCCTCAGCTCCAAACAGCTGCTTCTGGTCGTGGCAGTGAGGGCACCACCAGGCTCCGTACATAGTCGCGCCGCTGTCCCTAAGATGATTGGCTAGCGCGACTTCGGCGGGTCCAGAAGCGGTAGTAATGGGAGGCCCAACCTCTCCCGCCACGCTGTCGCCAGGGCTGTCTGCGGCATTGATCGGCGCATAGATCGCTAGGGTGCCGACCAGCGTTAGCGCCGCCACAATAATGCCTATAAAGGCCAGCTGGCCTGGGTCATCCCAGCGGTTGCCGAACAGAACAATTATAAATATAGAGAGGGCAAATAGCGCCGAGCCGACGCAGTAAGGACAGAAGGTTTGCAGCTCGTTGGCTAGCACCGTCATCAAGTAGCCGCTAAAGACCACCATAGCGGCGGCTAGCATAAACATCAGCGGCCAGGTCCAGGCCTCTAGCTTTTGGCGCAGAGGCTTGTTTTGTTCGGCATTAACCAGCAGGGGGGCTAGGGCCATCACCAGCATCGTGCCGTAGGCTAAGCAGCCAAACAGCGTTAGGGGCAGACCAAACACCGTAGCCCACGGGCTAGAGAGCACGCGATCGCAGCCCTCTGTTGGACATGCTCCGCCGCCCGTGAGCTTAGAGATAGTCAAGTACCCCGTGCCCAAGGCTCCCACTGCGGCCAGCCCCGCGACCAGCAATCGCGACTGGCGATGAATCCAACGGCTCTCCTGACGACGACGTCTCATGATGCGTCTCTCTACCACAGTGATTAATCCCAATTCTACAAACCGATAGCTAGGGTAGCCAATCGCTTAGAGGAGCAAGGCAACCCCGCGTCTATCTTAGTACTTAGATTAGTGACTGGGCAGCAGTGCCCTAGGGTGCCACCATAGTCGGCAACGACAAACTGTCTTCTAGCGCCTGTAGACCTTCCTGCATCGCCTCCACAAACTGCCCCACCCGGATTGGATCGATAGGCTGGTCAATGCTGCCATGGCGCTTGAGGGAGCTAGCAACGATTACGCCGTCGGCGGCTTTGATGAGGGTGCCGATGTTGTCGACGTCAGCACCGCTGCCGATAAATACAGGGCGATCGCCCGCAGCGGCCTTGGCTAGCTCTAAATCTTCGAGGCTAGGGGGGCTGCCCGTAGCCCAGCCCGACAAAATAATCCCGTCGGCCAGACCACGATGAATGGTTTCCTGCACAGCTGTAGTCAAGTTAGGTGACCCCAGGGGACGAGCGTGCTTCACCAACACGTCGGCCAAAATTTTCACCGAGCTGCCTAGCTCTTTGCGGTAGCGCAGCAGGTCGTGGGCGCAGCCTTCAATCAGTCCCTGGTCAGTCGCCATTACCCCGGTTAGCACGTTGACACGAATGAAGGCTGCTCCGGTGCAGGTAGCGATCGCCAGGGCGCTGCGAGCGTCGTTGCGCAACACGTTGATGCCCAGCGGCACCGGAATCAGGGTCTGCAAGCGCTGCACAACTAGCCCCATGGCGCTAACCACCGCTGGATCTACAGAGCCTTTGTCGAAGGGGGCATCAAAAAAGTTCTCAATTATAACGCCGTGCACTCCGCCCGAAGCCAGAGCCGTGGCTTCTTGCTCTGCGCGATCGACAACAGCCTGTAGGCTCCCCTGCCAGCGGGGCGAGGTGGGCAGAGGCAGCAGGTGTAGCACCCCAATCACTGGGTTGCGGGTATTGAAGACTTCGATTAAGTCCACGTGGATTTTGCCTGGACTCACAGAACGTTACAGAGCAGTAAGCAGTGGCTCACCGAAGCGAGCGCAAACCTACCCTATCAGCATATCAACCCCTGGTCTCCGATTTAGACCACCCCTTGCTTTTGTGTTGTATTATTTATGAGTGTTAATTTGTATTGCCCTCTGGTGCCATTGGCCAAAAGATTTGCTGGGCAATTCGTCAACACAGGATTGATGAATGCCTAAGTTTTGGCCTTACTAAGGTAGAAAACCGCTGAAGCGGTGCGCGATCGCGCCTACATCCCAAGCTTTTGGCACAACTGGCGTGTTTACAAAATCATAGAGATACAAGAGACACCATGGGGCTAAAGCCAACAGTTGCGTTTAATCACCTAGGCTGCGAAAAAAACCGGGTCGACACCGAGCACATGCTGGGTTTGCTCGTGCAGGCTGGGTATCAGGTCGATGCTAGTGAAGAGCTAGCCGACTATGTAGTAGTCAATACCTGTAGCTTTATTGAAGCGGCGCGGGAGGAGTCGGTGCGTACCTTAGTCGAGCTGGCTGCTGCCCAAAAAAAAGTGGTGATTACGGGTTGTTTAGCCCAGCACTTCCAGCACGAGCTGCTGGAAGAAATTCCCGAAGCGGTAGCCCTAGTGGGTACCGGTGATTACCAACACATTGTCGAAGTGATTGAGCGGGCCGAGGCCGGAGAGCGCGTAAAGCTGGTGTCTCCAGAGCCCACCTATATTGCAGATGAGACAGTGCCCCGCTATCGCACCACAGCCTCTAGCGTCGCTTACCTACGCGTAGCCGAGGGCTGCGACTACCGCTGCGCCTTCTGTATTATTCCGCATCTGCGGGGAAATCAGCGATCGCGCTCCATTGAGTCCATCGTGGCTGAGGCCCATCAGCTCGCCGCCGAGGGAGTGCAGGAGCTGGTGCTAATCTCCCAAATTACTACCAACTACGGCATGGACCTCTACGGCAAGCCGCGTTTAGCCGAGCTGCTGCGAGCCCTAGGTGAGGTTGACGTGCCCTGGGTGCGCATGCACTACGCCTACCCTACCGGTCTTACTCCGGCGGTAATTGAGGCTATTCGCGAAACACCTAACATATTGCCCTACCTTGACCTGCCGCTCCAGCACTCTCACCCCGAGGTGCTGCGGTCTATGAATCGTCCCTGGCAGGGTCAGGTGAACGACGACGTCATTCGTCGCATCAAGGCCGCGCTGCCCGAGGCGGTACTGAGGACCACATTCATCGTCGGTTTTCCGGGCGAGACAGAGGATCACGTTGAGCATCTGCTGGCCTTCGTCGAACGTCATCGGTTTGACCATGTAGGCGTATTTAGCTTTTCTGCTGAAGAAGGCACCCCTGCCTACAGTCTGCCTGGACAGATACCCCAGGCCGAGCGCGATCGCCGCCGCGAAGCCCTAATGCTGGCCCAGCAGCCAATCGCCTGGCAGCACAACCGGTCTCAGATTGACCGTATTGTCGATGTGCTAATCGAGCAAGAGAACCCAGCAACGGGCACGGCAATTGGGCGATCGGCCCGCTTTGCCCCCGAAGTTGATGGCCTAGTGTATGTCACTGGATCTGCGCCGCTCAACCAAATTGTGCCCGTCACGATTACCGCTGCCGATACCTACGACCTGTTTGGTGAGGCCCTTGTCGCTCCAAACCCAGAGCCGACGCTAAGCCTGACTCACTGAGCTTGCTTCTGTCAGCTTGCTCGCTGTTTGCTATCCCCATCCCCCATCGTCTCGAGGAATCACCATGACCTTATCGTTCACGAGCCTAGGGCTGTCAGACGCCCGCGTTAGCCATCTAGAGAGCTTGGGCTACGAAGAACCCACGGCCATTCAGGCGGAAGCTATTCCCCACCTGCTCTCGGGACGCGATCTCATTGGTCAGGCCCAGACCGGTACCGGCAAAACCGCCGCCTTTGCGCTACCGCTGATGGAGCAGGTAGACGCTAGCAGCCCAGCGGTACAGGCGCTGGTGCTCACGCCTACCCGCGAACTGGCGATGCAGGTGTGTCAGGCTATGCGCGACTTTCGCCTCAGCGGACGCCCCAAGGTTCTGGCCCTCTACGGCGGCCAGTCTATTGAGCGGCAGCAGGATCAGCTCAACCGGGGCACTCAGATTGTTGTGGGAACACCGGGGCGCGTGCTCGATCTGCTAAATCGGGGTAGCCTATCGCTCAAGAGCCTGGGCTGGCTTGTGCTAGATGAAGCCGACGAAATGCTCAATATGGGCTTTATTCAGGACGTAGAAAAAATTCTCAGCAAGGCTCCGTCCGATCGGCAAACCGCCTTTTTCTCTGCCACCATGGCCCCCGAGATTCGGGAACTTGCCACCAAGTATCTTCAATCTCCAGTGACAGTGACGGTTCAGTCACCAAAGGCATCGCCCAAGCAAATTCAGCAGGTGAGCTACATCGTGCCTCGCGGCTGGAGCAAGGTGCGCGCTCTCCAGCCTATTCTGGAGCTAGAAGACCCTGAAACCGCAATTATCTTTGTGCGCACTCGCCGTACCGCCGGTGACCTCACCCGCCAGCTTCAGGCGGCAGGTTACAGCGTGGACGAATACCACGGCGACCTCAGCCAGTCGCAGCGCGAGCGGCTGATGATGCGGTTTCGCCAGCAGCAGGTGAAGCTGGTAGTGGCAACTGACATTGCGGCTCGTGGCCTGCACGTTGATGACCTTACCCACGTCATCAACTTCGACATGCCCGATGCCCTAGAGAACTACGTGCACCGCATCGGTCGTACCGGGCGGGCGGGCAAGAAGGGAATTGCTATTTCCCTGGTAACGCCCTTAGAGAAGTACAAGCTGCGGCAGATTGAGCGCCACACCAAGCAGTCCATGACCCTGATGAAGATTCCGACTCGGGCTGAGATTGCCGCCCGCAATTTGGAGCGTTTGCGTAGTCAGGTGCGCGAGGCCATTACAAGCGAGCGGCTGGCGTCGTTTTTACCGATTGTGTCGCAGCTTAGCGAAGAATATGATCTGCGCACTGTAGCGGCAGCAGCCCTACAGATGGCCTACGACAAAACAGTACCGGCCTGGCAGCGAGAGCACCACAGCAGTGATGCTGAGTCTGGAGGTGTACCCATGCCTAAAAAGCGCAAGAGATCAGCCTCTGAGTCGCGACAGGTCAGCAAAGCTAAAGAATAGTGCGTTGTCAGCAGCGCTCTTTGGTGGCCTTTTATAGGAGTGCTGCTGCAACTTAAGTCAGGCTGCTTTAGAAGGTTTCCGCTTGGGATGTCTCATCCGTTTGCGTTTGATTGCGTATGCTAGCACACAGCAGCTTCTTTGAGGCATCCTAAGATTAGGAGACGAACAGGTTAATCCTGGCCTACAGGAGGTAGCTGTAATGTTGGTCATAGTCACTGATAGCCAGCTAATTTCACCCCAGGTGGTGTGCTGCAACTGCCTGATGGCCGATCGCCATGGCCAGCCTCGCTGGCAGCAAGGGGTGCTGCGGTGCGGCCACCGAGTAGCTGGTTTAGACCAGGCCCAGCCCACCCAGTTTGAATGTGAGATGGGCTTTCGGGTAGCTGATATCGACTAGTGCCCAGGGGTTTAAAGAGGTTAGCCTAAGAGACGCTGCTGAACGGTGGCATGAATTTAGGCAGGGGCCAAAAAGCTGTTCGCCCCTGCGAAAGACACTAATTTTTCGATTCACGACTGTCCAGCAGTCCTGCCGAGTTCTAGCGCGAGACCTCTGGAACCGTAACTCCTCTCTATCAGTCAAATGCGATATGGTAGGGCTATGGCCTGGTAGCCTTTAGACTATCGTGTGGAGAAACGTTATGACCTGGAGCAGTTCCCCCAATCCAACCATTTTGGATCGCATTTTGGCGGCCCTGCCCTACATTTTGCCGGTTACCGCAGGCTTACCCTACGGCATCGAGCTCATTAATCAGTTCCCGGTCTTTGGGTTTCTGCTGCTACCCCTAGCTCCACTGATTACTGCCTACGGCACCCTAGAACGGACAATTCCCTTCTTCGGACTGATTGTATTTTTCGCGCTGATTCTGCTGGTGGTGCGCAACGAAAACATCAGCCGGTTTATTCGCTTCAATACAATGCAGGCAATTCTGCTAAGCATTATTTTGGCTGTGTGCAGCCTCATTCTTAGCCTGCTTGACCCCAGCTTGTTCGGGAAACTGCTGTTTAGCACCCTCTCCAACGTGCTGTTTTTAGGCATGTTAATTTCCGTCGGATTCTCTATCGTACAGACGTTCCGGGGGGTTTACGCTGAGATTCCGACTATCTCCGAGGCGGTGCACATGCAGGTACGCTAGGGCTAGGGCCGTAGGGCAATGGTGTTGTTAAGCATACCGATGCCTTCGATCTCGACTCTGATGTGATCACCCACGCTGAGGGGACCCACTCCGGCGGGGGTGCCTGTTAAAATCACGTCTCCTGGCAGCAAGGTCATGATGCCGCTAATGTAGGCCACCAGGTAGTCAGGGCTATAGGTCATTTCGTCAACCGAGGCCGACTGCACAGGCGCTTCT
>JBARUP010000127.1:0-7347 GCA_049645805.1 Nodosilinea sp. | reverse complement strand
GTCTAGGGGTAGCAGCGGCACTAGCGACAGCGGCCTGCGGCGGCGGTGGCGGCGGCGATAGCACCGTTAGCGTTGGCTCTAAAGACTTTACCGAGCAGCTAATCATCGGCGAAATGTACGCCCTGGTGCTCGAAGAGAATGGCTTGACTGTCGAGCGCAAGCTGAATCTGGGCGGGACTCCGGTGGCCCAGGCTGCGATCGAAAGCGGCGACATAGACCTTTACCCTGAGTATACCGGCACTGCGCTGTTGACTGTGCTCAAGCTGCCGGTGAGCGGTGACCAGCAGGCCGTCTATGACACCGTCAAGCAGGAATACCAGGCTCAGTTTGACCTGGTGTGGCTGGATCCCTCGCCGATGAACAACACCCAGTCGCTAGCCATGACCGAGGAGCAGTCCGACGCCCTGGGTATTCGCACGATCTCTGACTTCGCGGCCCAGGCCAGCGGCCTGACGCTAATCGGCCCGCCGGAGTTTGAAGTGCGCGAAGACGGACTGCCCGGTCTGCAAGAGGCCTACGGAGACTTCTCCCTTAAAGACTACAAAGCCGTAGATTCAGGGCTGCGCTACAGGGGCTTAGTTGATGGAGAAGCCGACGTGGCGGTCGCCTTTGGCACCGATGGTGAAATCGACGCCTTCAATCTAGTCGTGCTTGAAGATGACAAAGCGCTGTTTCCGCCGTACCAAATTGCGCCCATTGTAAGCCAGGCCGCCCTCGACACCAACCCCGCCATCGCCGATGCTCTCAACCAGGTGTCGCCCCTGCTCGACGATGGCGTCATGCGCGAGCTGAACTACGAGGTGAGCGGCAACCAGCGCGAGCCAGCTGACGTAGCCCGCGAGTTTTTAGTCGATGCCGGTCTGATTGCCGAATAAATGCGGCGCGCCGCCCCGTTAGAGAAGTCCCCCGTTAGAGAAAATCTATGGGTACCATTCAGTTTGAGGATGTTTCGCTGCGGTTTTCAGGGGGTACCCGCCCGGCGGTAAACCGAGTGACTTGTCAGGTTAGCTCAGGGGAAATTGTGGTGATTTTGGGGCCGTCGGGCTGCGGCAAGACCACGCTGCTCAAGATGGTTAACCGCCTCTACGAGCCAACCGGAGGCAACATCTTTCTAGATGGGGCCAACATTCGCAAGCTCAAGGCAACTAAGCTGCGGCAGCAGATTGGCTACGTAATTCAGCAGTCGGGCCTGTTTCCGCACATGACGGTGGCTGATAACGTGGCGGTGGTGCCCAAGCTGCTGGACTGGAGCAAGCCCAAGACCCAGGCCCGCATTGACGAGCTGCTGGACCTCGTAAAGCTGCCGCCGGGAGAGTTTCGCGATCGCTACCCTGCTCAGCTTTCAGGCGGGCAGCAGCAGCGGGTGGGCATTGCCCGCGCCCTGGCCGGTAACCCCGGCATCATGCTGATGGATGAACCCTTCGGAGCCATTGACGCGATAACGCGCGCGGCTCTGCAAGACGAGATTCTGCGGCTTCAGGGACAGCTTAGAAAGACCATTCTGTTTGTCTCCCACGATGTGGAAGAAGCGCTGCGCCTAGCCGATCGCATCCTTGTCATGCGCCTGGGAGAAGTGGTGCAGTTTGATACCCCCTTTAACCTGCTGACCCAGCCCGTTGATAAGTTTGTCTACGAGCTGCTGGGGGCTGATGACATGGTGCGCCAGCTCGGCCTGCTGCGGGCAGGGGCTGCCATGATGGCGCTGCCCCCGAACTACAGCAATGGCCACAACCCTACCCTTTCGCACCACGACAGCCTGCGCGATGCGCTGTCGCTGATTTTGCGCACTGGCGCACCCGCCCTGACGGTGCTAGAGAATGGCGACCCGGTGGGCCTGCTCACCCTTGACCACATTCGCCAGTCGGCGGTGGTAGGGTCGCGATGAGCTATCTGGTCAACAACCCCGGAGAAGTACTGACGCTGCTGCTGCAACACCTGCGAATGACGGGGATTTCGCTGGGTATTGCGATCGCCGTGGCCGTTCCCCTCGCTCTGCTGGTTAGCCGACTGCGCTGGCTGGCCGTCCCGGTGCTGGGCGGTCTGGGCATTCTCTACACCGTCCCCAGTCTGGCGCTGATTATCTTTTTGGTGCCCCTGTTTGGCCTCAACGCGACCTCGGTAATCGTCGCCATGGTGCTCTACACCCAGGTCATTTTGGTGCGCAATCTGACGGTGGGCCTAGAGGGCATCAACCCCGCTGTGCTGGAAGCGGCGCGGGGCATGGGTATGAGCGTGACGCAGCGGTGGTGGCGAGTGCAGGTGCCGCTGGTGCTGCCGGTGTTTTTAGCCGGGGTGCGAATTGCGGCGATTGTAGCGATTGCGATCGCCACCATTGGAGCCAAGTTCAACGCTGGCGGACTAGGCAAGCTGCTGTTTGACGGCATTCAGACCAACCGCTACGACAAGATTACGGCAGGGTCAATTGCGGTGGCCGTCCTGGCGCTGGTGATCAATGCCCTGCTGCTAGTGCTTGAGCGCTATGCCCAGCCCCAGCGACGGCTGAAAAAGAGAGAAGCGTAGTCAGAGCCGTAGGTCACGAAGCAGTCCTGCGGGCTAACGGCCTCTCTGCTACCCAGCACAGGAGACAAACGGTAGCGAGGATAGCGACAACCACCCTCCTTTCCCTGATAGTTAAACAGAAGTTAACGCTATCCCCGGTAGAGGGATTGGAGAGGAGTGTGAGGAACTGGAAGCTGAGTCAGGGGCTAGGGCTAGCGCTGACCGTAATCGTGGTGCTGGTCGGCGCTACCGCCGTGCGCGGTCAAACGCCTGCCCCTGTTGTGCTAGAGCGTACCGGCGAGTTTTGTGCAGACGACCCCGCCTGCTTTAATCGCTACCATCCAGATATTCCCCCAGCGGCCACGGCTGAGCCTGGGCAAGACATTGTCTTTGGCACCCGCGATGCTTTCGACAGCGCCTTTGGCCCCGGCTCTACCCCAGAAGACGTGGTGGCTGCCGATCTGGCCCTGGTGCACCCGATGACCGGCCCGGTCTACATCGACGGAGCCAAGCGCGGCGATGTCGTAGCGGTGACGGTTAAGGATGTGGAGCCTGACCCCTACGGCTACACGGTGATTGCCCCCGGCTTTGGCTTCCTGCGGGATCTGTTTCCCGATCCTTACATCGCCAACTGGAGCCTCGATCGCACTGCCGCCGTATCGGCGGAAATTCCCCAGGTCAAAATTCCCTTCGCTCCCTTCACCGGGTCGATTGGCGTGCTGCCCGGTGACCCAGAGCTGGAAACCTTTTTAGCCCGAGAAGCTCAGCTTGGCGAAGTAGGGGGCATTGCCCTCGCCCCAGAACCCACCGGAGCCCTTCCGACAAATATCTGCGGTCCCGCAGGCACCGATAAAGAACGCTGCATCCGCACCATCCCGCCGCGAGAAAACGGCGGCAACATGGACGTCAAGCAAATGCAGGTGGGGACGACAATTTTGTTTCCCTGCTTCATCGACGGCTGCGGCCTGTTTATCGGCGATGTTCACTACGCCCAGGGCGATGGGGAAGTGTCGGGCACCGCGATCGAAATGGGGGCCACCGTCACCGTTACTACCGCCATTCGCCAGGGCCTCGGCGCTCAGGTAAAATCACCCCAGTTTGAAGGCGGTGATCAGCTCAAAGCCCTTGCCCCAGAGAAGTTTTACGCCACCACGGGCATTCCGATTAAAAAAGCGGGAGAGGTGCCCCCCTACTACACCTACCTAAACAGCGAGGTGATCGAGCCTCTCAGCAATTTGTCTGAAGACCTCACCCTAGCGGCCCGCAACGCCCTAATCGACATGGTGGACTACCTGGTGCAAAACCACGGCCTGACCCGCGAACAGGCCTACGTGGTGGCCAGCGTCGCCGCCGACCTGCGCATCGGCCAGCTGGTAGACGTACCCAACTACCTGGTGTCGGCGGTGCTGCCGCTAACGATTTTTGAGGAGCCAGCGACTGCCCCAAATAAAGCAGACCCGGCGGCGGGGTCGGCACCATGAAGCGCCGTGGATTTTTGCAGGGTGGCGGGGCGGTCGCCCTTTGGCCGGTGCTGGGCCACACTCCGTTTCCCCAGTGGAAGGTGTACCGAAAGCTGCACCTGTTTATTGTGGTAGACCGGGAAGATGAGCTGGCCTGCGACCTGGGGCGGGCGATCGCGCGCACCCTGGCCACAGAGCTGCCCGAGTCGAGAGCGATGATCACCCGCGCCCGCGATGCCCTTAGGGTCGCTAGCCTGCTCAGCACCAAGCAGCTTGATGTGGCGCTGGTGACGCGATCGCAGCTTGCCGCTTGGCGGCAAAACGAGCCTCCTTACGACCAGCTACAGCCCACTGGCCTCAAGGAAATTTTTGCGGTGGAGGACTATGTCTTGGTTAACCGCGACGACCTTCTAGCAGAGCACGCCGCTGCGCTCAGTCAAACGCTGCAAACGTGGCGACCTGCCCTGCCAACTTAGCCGTAGTTCAACAGGGGAATCTTTTCTACCCATACCGATACCGATCCACCGTTGCAGCGAAACTCTGCCCAACCGTGCTCGTTAGTCACAACGGGCTCCTGAATATGCCCCGTAATGTCGCAGAACGTCGTATGGGGCTTACCCACCTCCATCCACTTCGAGCCCGCCGGACCGTCGCTCAAAATCACCGCCATGGCCTGGGGATGCTGCTCAGAGCCGAGCCGAGTCCAGCCGATGGTGTTGTAGTGATCGAGGTAGTCGTACTGAGGACCGTAGGCAAAGTGCTGACGGGCAAACAGCAGGCGATCGAGTATGTACTTGTGGGAGTCCATCCAGATCTCGTATTCGTTGCCGTCTCGCCCCCTGTCTTTGTAGTGAGCGCCGTAGTAGTCGGCACAGAAAATGCAGGGGTAGCCCTCTGCCCTGAGCAAAATGATGGCGTAGGCCAGGGGCTTAAACCACGCTTCTACTACCGATTCCAGGGCCTGTAGCGGCTGAGTATCGTGGTTCTCCACCAGGGTTACCGCTAGCAGGGGCAGTTCCTTCATTAGCGTGCCATCAAAAATGCGGCGCATGTCGTAGTGGCCGCCCGCCCTGCTGGCTAGATGAAAATTTAGGTGTAGCGGGGCATCAAACAAATTCATGCGCCCCCCGGCATTGCCGATGTACCAGCTCAGGGTGCCGAGGTTGTAGGTCCAGTATTCGCCTACGCAAAACAGATCTTTCTGGGCGTAGCCTTCTAGGTGGTCGAGCCAGTCGTTAAAGAAGTCGCCGTTGATGTGCTTGATCGCATCGACGCGAAAGCCGTCTACGCCAATGGTGTCGAGCGTCCACTGGCCCCAGTACTTTAGCTCGCCCCGCACCTCGGGGTGGTTAATGTCTAGGTCACAGCCCATCAGATAGTCAAAGGTGCCTTCTTCTAGGTCAACTTTGGTCTCAAAGCTCTTGTCGGCCATCTTCCAGACCGCCTTAAATCCGGGATCGTAGCTGTTGTAGTCAACTGAGTCAAAATGGTACCAGTGCCACTTCATGGTGGAATACTTGTCGTCCCGCCCGGCGAAATTAAACCCCGTCCAGGACTTGATCTGACGAGGACCGCCTAGGACGTGGTTGCGGTTAGAGGGCGCGTAGGGAATCGCCTCGAATTCTTCTTCGTAGTCGGCGGCCATCTTGTGGTTGAACACGACGTCGGCATAGATTTGAATGCTCTGGTCTTTGCAGGCCTTGACCGCGCTAGCGTACTCATCCTTGGTGCCGTACTTAGTGCGAACGGTACCCTGCTGGTCAAACTCCCCTAAATCAAACAGATCGTAGACGCCGTAGCCAACGTCGTAACCGCCGCCAATGCCCTTATAGGCAGGCGGCAGCCACAGGGCCGTAACCCCCGCTTTAGCCAGCGCCTTGGCCTCCTGACTGAGCTTTTGCCAGTGGGTGCCGTCGGCGGGGGTGTACCAGTGGAACCACTGCATCATGGTGCCGTTGAATTCGGCAGGGGCCTTTTTCTGGGCTAGGGCCTCTGCGTTATCATTCAGCCAGGTCTTCAGCTTTGCCTTAGCCGCTTCAGGGTTCTGTGCGGAAAAGGCCTTGCTCAAGGTTTGAAACCGGGCTTTGAGCCGCTGAAACGAGTTTGGTGCCATGGGGATATGCACTCTGGAGAATGATATTTTGTCAATTTGCCCTGGGGAATCAAACTTATTGTCGAGACTCTAGCACGCCTCTAAAGCTGGAGGAAACAATGCGCGGCTGGCCGTCCTGTATCTGTACTGTAAAGGTGCGCTCTTCTCGCTGGGTAGAGCCATCGGGGTAGAAGTAGGTATTCTCGCCCACAAACTCGACAGAGTCTGCGGTTTGCCCCGTTACTCGCAGGTTCTCAACCGAAACGCGATCGAACTGAGCGAAAAAGCCGGGATCAAACTGCTGCGCTAGAGCGCCGCCAAACTGCGATCGCGCCGCCTCCCAGTTTTGGCTCGATATATTGCTGTACAGAGCGGCCACCGTGGACTGGGCCGCTTCTGGGGCCAGCTCGCTGTCGGATGGCACGGAGTCTGATACCTCTACGTCAGGCTCCTCAGGGCTTGTCGCCTCAGGCTCAGGGGCAGCAGGTTCCGGGGCGATTGGGGCGTCGTTTCTGTCTCTGGGGGGCAGGGGAGCCGTTTGGTCAGGCTCAGCATCCGCTGCGTCTGTAGGTGAGGTATCGACTACCGGAGTTTCAGAATCGGGGGTAGACGCCGATCGCCAGTCCCGAGTGCCGAGCAGAAAGGCGATCGCCGCCACAGCTACCACCGCAGCTCCGGCAACAAGCGGCAGCCAGCGATTGGAGGAGGGCGACGGCGGCGGCGGTCGCCTGGCCGGGGCAGCAGGGGCAGGCGCTGCTGCCGTAGGCTCGTAGCGGCGTCCTACGGCTACCGTTTGAGCCGCTTGGGTAGCCGGGGTAGGCTGGGTTTCGGAGGCGGTTGCAGCCGGAATGTACTGACTGAGCTGGGAAGGCAGGCCTTGCAGCGCCGTCAGAGCATCAGCAGCAGTAGTGTAGCGGGTGCGAAAGTCGTAGCGCACCATCGTATCTATCACGTCTAGCAGCTGAGCATTGGTGTTAGGGGCTAGGTGCTGCCACACCAGCTCGCCACTGCGAGGGTCAACATCTAGCTCTGTCGGTGGGTACCCGGTCAGGGCCTGAATGCCAAGGATGCCGGCAGCGTAAACGTCGCTGCTGAACTGGGGCCGCCCGGACACCTGCTCACTGGGCATGTAGCCCTCAGTGCCAATGGAAATAGTGTGGCTCAGGCCGGAGCGCTGGGCAGCGGCCTGGTTGCTCACCTGTTTGACTGCGCCAAAATCTATCAGCACGATGCGACTGTCGCCCGCGCGTCGAATTAAGTTTGAAGGCTTGATGTCGCGATGGATGACGTCACGGG
>JBARUP010000126.1:0-3368 GCA_049645805.1 Nodosilinea sp. | reverse complement strand
CCCCAGACATGTGCAGTTCAGGGCGGCCGGGTAAAATCAACCTAGCCTCCGAGACAGCTTGTATCTGTCGACGGGGTTAGCCGCTGGTGGGTGCTGGTAACACCTGCCAGTGGCGCTTGACCAAATTTTTGGGATGCCAGGCTGCACGCACACAACCTTAGTTTTGCAATTTACCCTATTAGTACGGCGAGCGCAAGTGAGAATTGCTACAACACGCTTTAGAGATAGGGAATCAGCTGCTCAAGGTGTTCATTCTCTGACCTTTGGCCGCCAGTTGCCAAACTCCTAAACTTCAGGATGATTTACCCGTAGTGCAAAAGTCTAGACAAACGCTCGACCTATAAGCTGGCGCTGAAAAAAATTAGCCAGGGTGAAGGCCACCTTCGAGCCACTGACATCTAGCAGCATCGAATGCCCAGAGTCGTTGAACCAGGCCGTTTCGATCGCAGCCGGGATGTGTGCTTGCATCAAATCTAGTACGATTGGCGGCACCGTCAAATCATTTCGCGAGTGTACGGCCAGTACCGGGCACTGAACGTTGACTAACCGATTTCTTGCTTGGCAGCTCAGCTGCCATAGCGTTTGTAGCGCACGGGGATGGTAAAACTCGTAGCCAGGGATATAGAAGGGCTCTCGGTGGCGGGCCGGTACGGTAAAGCTGGCCCAGCCCAGCAGCGGAATTAAAATTTCGGCGGCGCGGGGCAGGCGTAGCGCCGGGGCCACTACCGCACAGGCGTCGAGCAAGCCTTCGGCTGCTATAGCTAGCGCGATCGCGCCCCCCATCGAAAAACCCAGCATGCCAACGCGAGCATACTGCTCCCGTGCCCGAGCAACCTCTTGCCGAACCGCCGCTAGCATTCCTTCTGGCCTGATCTGGGCAAATTCTTGCTTTTGCTCACGGTGAATTTGATACCCGTGCCCCGGCAGCAGTGGGGCGACCGCCGCTATTCCCGTTGTGGCCAGCACATCGACGGCTGGGGCCACTTCGTAGGGCGTGCCGGTAAAGCCGTGCACACAGATCACGACGGCATCGGTACGGCTAGAAGGCTCCTGATGCAGCGGCTTGGCTTCGGGCAGCAGCCGCGCTTCTATACCGGCGGACAGTGGAGTAAATCCAGAAAAGTAGGGCTGGAGGTGCATAGGCTCGATCGGCGATCGCCCTTTGAGGCGTGAATTTTTGCAGGCGGAGACAGGTCGTTCTTCGCTTCAGGTCAGACTATCACCACCTTTACAACCAGCAACCCCTTGATTACCGTGATGGATAGCTCCCCAACCTTATGAAAAATTCCTATGCAGTACCGACGTTTTGGCCGCACCGAGCTTCAAATGCCTGTGTTTTCCTGCGGCGGCATGCGCTATCAGCACTCGTGGAAAGACGTGCCCCTGGCGGATGTTCCGGCTAAAAATCAGGAAAACCTGGAGGCGACCATTCGCCGCGCCCTAGAGGTGGGCATAAACCATATCGAAACGGCGCGGGGATATGGAACGTCAGAGGTGCAGCTAGGACAGATTTTGCCGAAGCTAGAGCGTTCTGGCATGATCGTGCAAACTAAGGTTTCCCCCACCGCAGACCCCGCTGAGTTTCGTCAAAACCTGATTCAGTCCCTCAATAACCTTAAGCTCGACACCGTTGACCTGCTCGGTATCCACGGTATCAACACCGCCGAAATTTTAGACTGGACCCTGCGACCGGGCGGCTGTATGGAGGTAGCAAGAGAGTTTCAGCGTCAGGGCCGGGTGCGCTTCATTGGCTTTTCGACCCACGCGCCGACGGCGGTGATTCAGCGGGCGATCGCATCTGACCAGTTCGACTACGTCAACCTGCACTGGTACTACGTCAACCAGGACAACTGGGCCGCGATCGCCACGGCGCAGCAGCACGACATCGGCGTCTTCATCATCAGCCCCTCAGACAAAGGCGGGCATCTCTACGACCCTCCCGCCAGGCTAGTCGAACTGTGCAATCCGCTCAGCCCGATGGTGTTCAACAACCTGTTTTGCCTTAGCCATCCTCAGGTGCATACCCTCAGTGTTGGGGCCGCACGGCCCAGCGATTTTGACGAGCACCTCAAAACTCTGCCTCTGCTGGAGAATATTGAACATCACCTAAAGCCGGTGCGCGATCGCCTGCACCGCCACGCCCAGACCGTGCTCGGTGACAACTGGCTCCGCACCTGGCAGCAGGGGCTGCCCAGCCACGATGTCACTCCTGGTCACATCAATATCCCCGCCATTCTGCGGCTGCGCAACCTGCTGATCGCCTTTGACATGGAAGACTACGCCAAAGCCCGCTACAACATGCTCGGCAGCGGGGGCCACTGGTTCCCCGGCGAAAAGGCCGAGAACCTAGATCAGGTGGATCTAACCGACTGTCTGCGCCGCAGCCCCCACGCTGAGCAAATTCCGCATCTGCTGGCCGAGGCCCATGAGAAGCTGGCGGGTCAGGCCATGGCTCGCTTATCTAACGCCTAAAGAAACGTCCTTCTTTAAGTAGAGAGCAGGGACGATCCCCTCCAGGGAGAGGCAGGGGTGGGTTTGCCGTCAGTACTAGATGGTGGGCAGTGCCCACCCTACTTGAGAGGAGCCTCAGCGATCCCAGGACTTCATCATATATAGAAGGGGAATTCTCACAAATCTAAAAGTTTTGTGAGAAGTGATTTTAAGACTTTGTTACGATAGTCACAAGAAGACGCACCTAGGAGAACCATCCACCATGCCTCACACTTCTACCAATAAAGAGTCTGTCGTCATCTCTCCCTCCATTCTGTCCGCTGATTTCAGCCGTTTAGGCGAAGAGATCAAAGCCGTTGATGAGGCCGGGGCCGACTGGATTCACGTGGACGTGATGGATGGTCGCTTTGTGCCCAACATTACTATTGGTCCCCTGATTGTCGATGCCATTCGCCCGGTGACCCAAAAGCCCCTCGACGTGCACCTGATGATTGTCGAGCCCGAGAAGTATGTCGCTGACTTTGCCAAAGCCGGTGCCGATATCATCACCGTTCACTGCGAGCACAATGCGTCGCCCCACCTGCACCGCACCCTGGGCCAGATTAAAGAATTGGGCAAAGAGGCGGGCGTGGTGCTTAACCCTGGAACTCCCCTATCGCTGATTGAGAACGCTCTCGATCTCTGCGACCTGGTGCTGATTATGAGCGTTAACCCCGGCTTTGGCGGTCAGAGCTTCATTCCTACCATGGTGGATAAGGTTCGCACCCTGCGAAACATGTGCGACGAGCGCGGCCTCAACCCCTGGATTGAAGTGGATGGCGGCCTCAAGGTCAACAACACCTGGCAGGTGCTAGAAGCTGGAGCCAACGCCATTGTGGCGGGTTCGGCAGTGTTTAAAGCGGCGGACTATGCAACTG
>JBARUP010000125.1:0-3933 GCA_049645805.1 Nodosilinea sp. | reverse complement strand
GTGCCAACAGTGTGTAAATCCCAAACTTTGTCGAATAGCGTACCCTTACTCATGGCAGACCTGTAGGCAAGAACGGCGAAGGCGTGGCGAGTGGAAGCATGACGAACGCGCTGCCAATTCTACATCTTAGCCGAAAGGCCTTGCTCTAAAGGCCTATTGAAATACCTCTTTCGACTGAGAAAACAACTGTATCTAACGGTCCTTGTGAGTTTTTGACTTATTCTCTACGATTTCTTGGTAAGTTTCAGTGTGGTATGGCTAAAGCTCAGGGAAAACCTAATCGTTTTGACCAGAGCTAGCCTGCGCAACGAGGCACCGGTTCGATTAAATCAGGAGACACAACATGGGCTTTCTAGGCAAGCTGTTTGGCAAGAAAGAAGAGGAAAAAGCTAAGGCTACTCCCAAGATCAACGTGAAGCAGGCGGCTACCACCGCTAAGGTCGACGCAGCCAAAGTAGGGCTAGACGGGCAATTTGACGAAAGCGGTTTGGCCAAGCGGGTCGCTCAGGCCTTTGACGATGCCGGTTTGTCTGATGATGTGGGGCTGTGGGTCGCCCAAAGCGGGTCTACAGTAGTGCTAAAGTACAATTCCGATGCTCAAAGCGTGCTAGATCAGGCGAAGAAAATCGCCATGTCTGTGGACGGAGCAACTAACGTGACGACCGAAGCCAACTCCTAGACCTCAAGATTTAGTCCGGCTGACGTCAGCCGTAGCTAGTATTAGCGCCAGTGCCAGGGATGATACCTCGGTGCTGGCGTTTTTGGCTGCACTTTTCGATGCTTAAGCTAGCGCTGAAGGAGCGGCTTGAGAACGTATGCGTCGTCTACAAACATTCTTGCACAAAATTCTGTACTAGGTGACGTCAGCCGCTACAGACCAAGACCGATAGAAACGATGCGATTGCCCCTAGGGTAGAGCGACCTTTGGCCTAAGGCGGAGCTAGACAAGTATCATGACGTGGTAACTCCATAGGGCTAGTTTTCGCTCAAGATGGAGTACAGGGAATAAGGAGACAAATATCGTGGTAGCCCCCGTAATTACCCCCCAGACCGATACACAACCGTACGAAACCAAGACTCAATCAATCGCTACCGCCCTGCTTGAGGCCACCCGCGAAAAGAAAAATCTGTTTGCCCAAGTGCGCAACCAGATGCGCTGGGACGACAAGATCATGGACTTTGCTATGGGCAACCCGGGGCTAAAGGTGCAGCTGTTTCG
The DNA here is from genome assembly GCA_049645805.1 of Nodosilinea sp. GTDB lineage: Bacteria > Cyanobacteriota > Cyanobacteriia > Phormidesmidales > Phormidesmidaceae > Nodosilinea. Next base: position 2,714 of record JBARUP010000125.1, on the reverse strand, counting down.
CTTTATCGACGCTCTACCAGCCCTGCGCAGCAAGCCCGAGATTGCCCGCCACCTGCAAGAGTATCTATCGGCGGAGGAGGTTGAGCTGCCCGGCGCGCTAAAGGGCCTTTTGAACTTTACCAACCCCGATTCTGTTCCAGGTCGGCTGGCGGCTACCACCGTTGCCCCGGCGGTAGAAACTCTGGCCTACCGGTACATTTCTGGGGAGAGAATGGACCAGGCGCTCAAGGCCATCGAGCGCATGCGCAAAGACAGGCTCACTTTCACCATGGATCTGCTCGGCGAAGCGGTTATCACCGAGGTTGAGGCTGAGGCCTATCTTCAGCGCTACCTAGACCTGATGGAGCAGCTGTCGACCGCCGCCAAAAGCTGGAAGACTGTTGAGGCAATCGATACCGCCGAGGGCAAGGCCCTGTCAAAGGTGCAAGTGTCGGTGAAGCTGACGGCCTTCTACTCACAGTTTGACCCCCTTGATGCCGAGGGCAGCCGAGCGGGGGTCAGCGGCCACATTCGCACCCTGCTGCGCCGCGCGACAGAACTAGGGGTGATGGTGCACTTTGATATGGAGCAGTACCAGTACAAAGACCTCACCCTGGCTATACTCAAAGACATCTTGATGGAGGATGAGTTTCGCCAGCGCGATGACGTCGGCGTGACGCTGCAAGCGTATTTACAGGACAGCTACGACGATCTCAAAGATCTGGTAATCTGGGCCAAAGACCGGGGCACTCCGGTCAGCGTTCGACTGGTTAAAGGGGCTTACTGGGACCAAGAAACTATAACCGCGCGGCAGCACGACTGGCCTAGCCCGGTCTACAGCCAGAAGGTGTCTACCGACGCCAACTTCGAGCGTATGACCCGGCTGCTGCTAGAAAATCACCAGTACTTATATGCTGCCATTGGCAGTCACAACGTGCGATCGCAGGCCTACGCCATGGCAATTGCCGAAGCGCTCAAGATTCCCAAACGCAATGTTGAGCTACAGGTGCTCTACGGCATGGCCGACAAGCTGGCCAAAACCCTGGCCGATAAAGGCTACCGCGTGCGCGTCTACACACCCTTCGGGGAACTTATTCCCGGCATGTCGTACCTGATTCGTCGTCTGCTAGAGAACACGGCGAACAGCTCATTTCTCAGGCAAAACCAAGAAGATGTAGCCGTAGAGACCCTGCTAGCGGCACCGGAGTTTGCCGATGCAGATCTAGAAGGTGGAGCAGGCGAGCCCTACTCGGTGCCCTTCCCCAACGCGGCAGACACTGATTTCGCTGTTGCTGCCCAGCGGTCTGAAGCGATCGCCGCCCTCGATGGTGTTCATGCTCAGCTAGGTCGGCGCTACAACCCAATTATCAATGGCAAAACGGTTGATACCGAAGCTACCGCTGACTCAGTTAATCCCTCCAAGCCAGCGGAGCTGGTGGGAAAACTGGGAATGGCCAGTCAAGAGCAGGCGGACGCGGCGATTGCCGCTGCCAAAGCCGCCTTCCCGGCCTGGGCTGCGACTCCAGCCGCAGAGCGAGGAGCCATTCTGCGCCGCGCTGCCGAGCTGATGGAAGCGCGCCGCCACGAACTCAACGCCTGGATGGTCTACGAGGTGGGTAAACCCGTGGGGCAGGCCGACCCTGAGGTGTCTGAAGCAATCGACTTTTGCCGCTACTATGCCGATGAGATGGAGCGGCTCGACGAGGGCTATGCCTACGACTACCCTGGCGAAACCAATCGCTACCGCTATTTTCCACGCGGCATTGCGGTAGTTATTTCGCCCTGGAACTTCCCGCTGGCGATCGCCACAGGCATGACCGTGGCTGCTCTGGTCACGGGCAACTGCACCATCCTCAAACCAGCCGAAAACTCTGCGGTAATCGCCGCCAAAATCGCCGAGATTTTGATCGAAGCAGGCCTACCCCCCGGCGTGTTTCAGTATTTGCCAGCTCGAGGCTCCACCGTGGGCGCGCACCTGGTACAACACCCTGATGTTCACATGATTGCCTTCACCGGCTCTCGCGAGGTGGGCTGCCGCATTTACGCTGAGGCAGCCCAGTGGCGACCCGGCCAGCGTCACCTCAAGCGCGTAGTGGCCGAAATGGGCGGCAAAAACGCCATCATCATCGACGAAAGCGCAGATTTAGACCAGGCCGTACAGGGTGTGGTCTATTCAGCCTTTGGCTACAGCGGCCAGAAGTGTTCCGCCTGCTCTCGCGCCGTCGTTGTGGCCTCGGTGTACGACGCCTTTGTACATCGCCTAGTCGAAGCTACTCGCTCCCTCAGCGTTGGTGAAGCGGTAAAACTCAGCACTAAAGTTGGCCCAGTGATTGACGCCAAAGCCCAGGCCAAAATCAGGGAATACATTGAGCAGGGCAAAGCCGAAGCTACCCTAGCCCTTGAGATGCCCGCTCCCGCCGACGGCTATTTTGTTGGCCCCACGGTGTTCACCGATGTGGCACCCGACGCAGCCATTGCTCAGGAAGAAATTTTTGGCCCAGTCCTGGCGGTGATCAAAGCCAGCGACTTTGATAAAGCGCTGCATATTGCGAACGATACCGACTACGGACTAACCGGCGGTCTCTATTCGCGTACCCCTTCTCATATTGAGCGGGTGCAAAACGAGTTTGCCGTGGGCAATCTCTACATCAACCGCAGCATCACTGGAGCAATTGTCTCTCGACAGCCCTTCGGTGGCTTCAAGATGTCGGGAGTTGGCTCTAAGGCAGGCGGGC
>JBARUP010000124.1:0-3377 GCA_049645805.1 Nodosilinea sp. | reverse complement strand
GGCGATCGCCGCTCAGGCGTTCGTCGTCCTGGCGGGGCCTAGTAGAGCCAGCCTCAAACCAAATGACGGAGCCGTCGAGGGGCAGGTTGGGCGGCCCGGAGCTGCCGGGAATGTCAGAACCACTGGGAGCATCGGGGATAATTTGAGGGGCGATCGCAATTTTGAACTCTTCATCCCTTTTCGCGCTGCGGCGCAGGTCTAGTTGAGATGAGAACAACTCCTGGCCCTTCTCGTTGATTACTGTCACGTAGAGGTCGGGGCCGAGCACAGCTCCAGCGGGGCTTTGAAAGCTATAGGGAATACGAAACGTGCCTTCGCCATCGGTGATGGTTGAGCCCAGCTTGGCGTCAAAGCGACGGTTGTTGTCAATGGCGTTGACCTGCACGCCGACCATGGCCTGCCCAGTGGTGGTCCGAGTAACCTGGCCCCGCACCAGCCAGTCTCTTTCGACAGGCGGCGACGGCTCTACGGGGGGGCAGCTATCGTCTTGGCTCAGCTCGTTACGATTGAGGGTGACTTCTAGAGTGCGGCGACCACCCGCCTGGAGCTGCAGCGCCTCGGATCCCTGGTAAACCACTTTGCCCTGGCGCATACTCACCGTCAAAAAGACACCGTCGGAAGAAGCTTCTGGCAGCTGGGCCAGGGCTTCGGGCGCGATGACGAAGGCGAAATACCCGGCGCGATCGGTGTCGGCCATCCCCAGAAAGCGATAGGGCTTACGCTCTTCGTTGCCCAAAAAGACAATTAGTCCGGCAATACCTTTCCCGTTCTGATCGCTGATCCGACCCTGCACCAAGGCGGCTTTGTCATCCACCTCGGGCGGCTGAATAGTGACAAGTTCCAACTCTACTTCCAGGTCTTTGACGGTGGTGGCGTTGCGCCGCAGACTGGCGTTAATCTGCTGCACCCGCCCGTGGTCGGGGCCGTATTTTTTCTCTAGCCGCTGGGCTTCAGTTTGCAGCAGTGTCCCTAGGGCGACTTGGGTATCACGGGTCTGCTGTAGTCCCTCCACCTGAGCGGTAGCGGCCAGGGCCAAGGCCTGCAAGAGCTGATTACCAACCTGGTCTTGATTGTTGCGGGTGGCGCGATCGCGAGGGTTGTTGAACATGGGGAGTCTCGGAGAAAGTGGGTGGGTGAATGATTGAACAAGGGCGATGAAGTAGTTGAGAGGGGTGATCCGCAATGCACCATCGCAATGCCGTTGGCGTCATCGAAGTCACTGGGTCTCGTCAAAGTTGGGGCAGAGGCTGGTGTCGAGTACCTGGTTGCCCTTAGCGATCGCGCTGCGGCCCGGAGTTAAATTGTTGGCCACAATGCAGTGGCTGCCCTGGTTAGTGGTGGTGGTATTCATCAGCGTGCTCACCGTCAGCAGAGAATATTGAAAGGCCGTTTGGGGCGAACTCAGCGGCTCTTTGAGACGGCTATCGCTGGCCCGCAGGGTCGCTGCCAGCAGGGTAGTGTTGATTAGGGCACTAATGTTATCGCCTATAGGAAGACCGGGATTTAGAGCCTCAGCCTGGTTGCCGTCAAAGCCTAGGTCGTCGGCAGTCCAGATTAGCTGGGAAATCAGGCTCTGGTGGTTGAGGCCCTGGCGGGTTTGGTTGCTGTTGAATAGGGTAAGGCCGTTGGGCAGGCGAAAGGCCGAGTCGCGCTGGAAGCCAGGCTGGCGGTTATTCAAAGAACTCAGGTTGCCACTGGCGTCAGTGGTGCCGCGGCTGATAAAGCTACCGGCCTGGTTGAGGCCGCCTAGGTTTAGCACCAGCAGGGTACCCACGGCCCGCTCCAGGGAGTTGAGGCCTGCCAGCTCGCTATTGAACTGGTTGTCGAGCAGGGTGACAGGGCCAAAGGCCAGCAGGGTGAGGGCGCGTCCGGCAGGTTGGTCAACGCTGTTGTTCTGAATGCGGGCGGCAGGGCGGCGGGTGACCAGGCCATCCTGGTCGCGATTTTCGCCCGGCAGGAAATTCAAAATCGAGAGCGAAGAAGCAATTAGGGCAATACCGCCGCGCAGGCCAGGCTGCATCGCTACGCTGGCGCTGACGGACAGGGGCGCGTTGTCGGCAAGGGCGTTGTGGGTGATGCCCACCTCTTCACCGTAGGAAATCCAGACGCCGCAGCTAGGCTTGGTGTGAACCACGCCATTCTTCTCAATCCGGTTGCGGTGAATCGCCACATCGGCGCAGAGACCTAGGGAAATACCCCCTAGTCCGCGCTGACCAACTAGATCTCGCAGAGCCTGGGTGAGCGGATTCTGAAAGCAATGAAGGATATGGTTTTCGGTAATATTGAGGCCCAAAATGGGGTTGCCAAAGACGCGCAGCACCTGGGCGTAGGCCCTCAGCAGTCGATCGCGCTGGCCGCTGGCTAAATCATCGGGCACCTCAACGGCGGGCAGGCCAATGCCCGAGAGACCCATATTCGAGATTGTGTTGTGGCGAATGGAAACCTCGTAAATAAAGGCAAACAGATCGCCTAGATCAAGCGCCGAGCGCTCCAGTTCGATCTGGTGGAAGGTGCCAAACTGCTGACGATCTTGAGGAGTGATGGAGGCAATCCGATACCCCGGCGAGAGTATAGACACTGTGTAGGTGCCAGGGACAGCGCTGGCTAAGAACTCGCTGCTGGCATCGGTCAGAGCCGATAGCTGGCTGCCGCTGTCGGGCTCAAACTGGAGGCTGATGTTGGCCAGCGGGCTGCCGTCTAGCCGCACATCACCCCAGAGGATGCTGCTCTCTAGGTTGATGGTTTGCCCCGCCGAGTCTGGGTCTGCTGGGTCCAACCCCTCCAGAAAATCGACCAAGGAGGTGCCTAGGGCAATGCCATTGCCCGCCCCGCCGTTAATTTTGTTGTCGAGGACGGCCACCCGCTCTGCCCCCCCGGCCAGCTGAATGCCGCCCAGGGCGCGGTAGGGGTTGGTGGGCAAAAACAGCAGGCTAACCGCCCAAATCTGGGAAATATAGGCCGTAAAGAAGGGAATATTGGTATAGATCAGCTCTAGCGGGGCGCAGGGGTCAGTGGGGTCAGGCACCTCTTCACCGTCGGGGGTGTCGATGGGAGGCAGACTAGGAAACGGAATCACGCCCAGGTCGTTGCGCTCGATGCGACTGTCGTCGGCGTGCAGGTAAATGGCGACCCCAGCGTTGGCCTTATCAAGCATGCGAATCAGGGAGTGGTGAATGTGGACGCCGCTGCCGTGCTGAACGCAGATCGCCTGCTGACAGGCAATAAAGCGGTTGTGGCCAATCTCAATGTCCTTGAGGTTGGTGTCTTTGCTGCCGTGCAGAGCGATCGCGGTTCCCCCCAGGGTGACCAAATCCATGTGCAACAGCCCAATGCACTCGCTATCCACCACCTGAAAGATCGGCGCGTCTCGGTTGCGG
>JBARUP010000123.1:0-2026 GCA_049645805.1 Nodosilinea sp. | reverse complement strand
GCCCAGGAGAACCTCGCGGCGTTTGAGATCTTGCAGCGAGAAGGCGATCGCATTCAGCTCATTGCTGCCAACATTGACCCTGAGGCCCACGTGGCCCACGACCTCACCGCCGACTACTACGTTATGGCCGCCGATATTCCCGGCATCAAGGCGCTGTTTTCCCTAGCAGAGGGCGATGTAGAGCCCGTTCTGGTGTCCCAGGTCGATCAGCTTCAGGTAGCCGACCCCTTCGCCGTAGGCCGCTTCTGGCTCGATCGCGACTTTGACTGGGAGCACAGCTGGTTTACCTCCCTGTCGGGCTACCGACTCACCGACAGCATCACCCTCTACCACCGCATTCAGGATGACTATATTGCCTGGGGAGAGCGCACCGGGGGCAGCGTCGTTGAGCTGCACGCCTATTGCTATAAGGAAAAAGACTTTCCCAACCAGGCGGATATTCTCAACACCTTCGAGGCCGAGCTGTACGACATTGTGCCAGAGCTAAAGGGCGCTACTGTGCTGCACCGCCAGCTGGTAAACCAGAAGAACTTTGCGGGCTTTCCCCCCGGCAGCTTTGCCAACCGACCCCAGACTACGACTTCGGCACCCAATCTGCTGTTTGCGGGCGACTGGGTGCGCATGCCCTTCCCCTGCGGGCTGATGGAGAGGGCGGTGAGCAGCGGGCTACTGGCGGCCAACGCGGTGCTTCAGCGCGAGGGGGTGCAGCGTCGCCCCATTCTTTCGGTCGACCCCGAAGGTGTGCTTAAGATTTAGGCACCAGATTCAGGCACTAGACTTGGGCAGGCGCGTCTGTCGTTATTGTTTGCAGCATTGAGGTAGGTCTTATAGATGGATCAACTTGACGTTCAGGCCGTGGGGGACGACACTGCCCCCAGTTATGAGCAGGCTCCTAGCCATCTGGAGACGCATCCTTCCTCCAGTCGCCTCTCGAACCCGGCTTCTGAGCAGGCGATTGGCCTACGGGGGCTGGGGCCAAACCTCAACCACTGGTACGTGGTAGCCGAGAGTACCGAACTGGCGGCTAAGCCACTGGCCGTCGTCCTTTGGCACCAGCCTATTGTGCTGTACCGAGGAGAACAGGGACAGATCCACGCGATCGAAGATCGCTGTCCCCACCGTCAGGTCAAGCTGAGCGAGGGGCATGTGGAGGGTAATCACCTGGTCTGTGCCTACCACGGCTGGCACTTTGCCCCCGATGGGGCCTGCGCTCACGTTCCCTATCTGGCAGAAAACCAGAAGCTGCCGTCCTGCACCCTGCGCCAGTACCCGGTCAGGGAGCAGGACGGTTTTATCTGGCTATTTCCTGGCGATGTCCTGGCCGAGCAGCAGCCTTTGGGCGTGCCCGAGTGGCAGCACCTAGACTACATCGGCTCAGTAGCCGTTATGGATACCCAGTGCCACTACTCCTTTTTGATCGAAAACCTGATGGATATGTACCACGGGCATCTCCACGGAGACTCTCAGGTGTGGGCTAATCCAGTGCTGAGCAATTTAGAGGTAACTGGCGATCGCGTCCACGCCTGCTACGACGCCGAGAGCTACTACACCATTGATAAAATTTGGTCGGTGGCCCAGCTGTTTGTGCCTTCGCTGCGCCAGCTTCACCCCGAACCCCTCGATGTCTACTACGCCTACCCCCACTGGATGGCGACCCTCGGGGATGACTTCAAGCTCTACTGCCTGTTTTGCCCCGTAGACGAAACTCACACTCGCGCCTACCTGCTGCATTTCACCTCCCTAGGCGAGTTTCCTCGGCTGCACAAGCTGCCGCTGCCCGTGCGGCGTTTCTTCAAAACGACCTTTCACAACTCCGCCAGCGGACTGCTGCGTCGGGTCATTCGCGAAGATTTACCTATGCTTCAGCAGGAGCAGGAGTCATTCCACCGGTATCCCAGCTACAAAGGGCCAGAGCTAAACCGGGCGCTGGTGGGCGTGCAGCAGCTGATTTGGCAGCAGGCGACGGGGGAGTAAGGCAGTGAGTGAGTGGATGAGTAAGCCTTTTGCGATCGCCCTCAATCTAACA
>JBARUP010000122.1:0-2691 GCA_049645805.1 Nodosilinea sp. | reverse complement strand
CTCTAGGGTGGTATCGTCGGCGTCTACTTTGGGCGGAGTGAGGTTTTCAAGATCTGGGGGTACCGTAGCTGTCCATCTGGGGGCTTTGAGATCGGGCAGGGGCAGGGCCATAAAGGTTATCAGGTCTCCTAGCCCAATCAGCCCGTCGATGTCGTAGATATCGGTTTCAGCTAGGGCTAGTTCTTCTGCCAGCATGGCTCGCACTGGCCCTGGTGCAGCCTGCTGAATCTCCATACGTACGGCTGAGCCACCTCTGCGGCGCTTGCGAAGTTCTTGCTCAATGGCCAGCATGAGGTCGTCGGCTTCGTCTTCTTCGACGGCTAGATCGGCGTTACGAGTGACCCGGAAGCCGTAGTGCTCTTGCACCACCATGCCCGGAAACAGCGTTGACAGGTTAGCCGCAATCACTTGCTCTAGGGGCACCCCTAGCCAGCGACAGGGGTCATCATCTGAGTCTTCGTGAGTGCCTAATTCCTGGTCAGCAGGGTTAGGCAGAGGAATAAATCGGGGTAGCACCCGAGGCACCTTAACCCGAGCAAAATGCCTCTGCTGGGTATGGGGGTCTTGAACTACAACCGCCAGATTGAGGCTGAGATTAGAAATATAGGGAAAGGGATGACCAGGATCTACGGCTAGGGGGGTTAGAACCGGAAAGATCTGTTCTTCAAAATAGTCGCGGTAGTGACGCTGCTGGATTTTTGTGAGGTCGGCGTAGTTGAGCAGCCAAATTCCCCGACGGGCCATTTGCTGCCTCAAGCTAGCCATGAAGGACTGATGCTGCTCCTTGACCATGGGGCGCAGGGCTGCGCTGATCGCAGTGAGATGTTCCTGAGGTGATAGGCCATCGGGCGATCGCCGAGTGACCTGGGCTTCAATTTGCTGCTTAAGAGCGGCTACCCGCACCATGAAGTACTCATCTAGATTGGTGCTAAAAATAGATAGAAACTTCAGTGCTTCGAGCAGCGGAGTGCGTTCGTCTAAGGCCTCGTGGAGTACTCGCCGGTTGAATCCTAGCCAGCTGAGTTCGCGGCTAATATAGTACTGGGGGTCGCTGAGATTAGGAGTGGCTTTACCGTTGTAATGTTCCGCTGTAGCCATCGCGCTAAGTGTCCTCTGAATACGTCTCCCCTGCTCCAAATACGATCTCCTCTTGCCCTTGCCACCACTCTCCTAAATTCATTAGAGCCTTGTGGAGCTCGGCTAATTCGGTAGCGTAAGTCTCTGGGTCAAGCCCTGGCTGTTGCTCCTGCAGCAGCCGAAGTCGCCACTGAATCAGTAGCCAGGGCTTGGACAGCCCATCAGTAGCCTCAACGTAGCTAGCCCAATCTTCACCGTTCATGTTTGTCTCTTGTGCGAGGTCCGCAGCTCCCGGTTTCTGGTTTAGCGCCTTGCAGACATAATATTAAGACTAAGTTAAACATACTAACGCAACTCAGGCCGGACACATAGTCCCCGGCCTGACGCTACTTAAGCTAGGAGTTTACATCTACTGGCGCTGCTTAAAGGAAGCCAGCCAGTCGCGTAACTCAGTAGCGGCGACTTCGCGTCCGCCTAAACCAAACGCGATCGCGATCGCCACCGCAATTGCCCCCAGCAATAGCCCAAAGGCAAGGTTAACAATATCTGGGGCAACCCCCATTTGCTGCAGAGCCATCGCTCCCACAAAGACCAAGATAGCAATTCGAGCAGCCTGGGCCAGCACCCTAGCCTGACCGGTGCCCATTGTGTTGACTAAGCGGAAGGCTAGGTTAGCTAGATAAAGGCCAACTGCAAATACAACTACACCACTTAGCACCCGTGCCCCAATCCGCAGAACGGCGCGCACTATTTCTGTGAGCCCGGGGAAGTTGAGGATCTCTGTAGCCGTTACTGCGCCAAACAAAACGATAGCAACCAGAGTAAGAACGCCCACCAGCTCTGAAGGCGTGCGGCTTGGGGTTTGAACAGATGCGATCGGACGGCCTTCGGCATCGAGCCCTGGCTGAGCTGTAGCTCCGGTTCCCAAACTCAACTCTGGCAGTCCGAGAACGCTCATGATGCTGTCGAAACCTGCTCCTCGCAGCAGGCTAGTCACTAGATCAGCAACAAAACGACCCACAAAGTAAGCGGCAGCTACTACCAAACCAGCCATAATGATTTGGGGAACCGCATCTAGCACCCGCTCTAGCATTGAAACTGCGGGGCCAGAGATAGCCTCAATGTCAAGCTCGTTGAGAGCCGCTACGACCGCAGGAATTAGTACCAGTACGTAGGCTACAGTGCCTACTAGACCTGACAGAGAAAGTCCTTCAGAGTCGGCACTAGCTGAGCTGGGGCTAGATGTGTCGGTTACTGTATATCCAGTTCCGGTCGTCCCTGTCGTTGGAGGGTATCCGGTGTCAATTGTCCCTGTCGAAGAGTATCCAGTTCCGGTCGCCCCTGTCGCAGAGTAGCCGGTGTCAGCTGTTCCCGGCGTAGAGTATCCAGCCTGCGTTGACGTAGTGCTAGTAGACGTAGACGGCAATCCTATATGGTGGCCTAAGCGGTCGGCACCAGCCGCCGCCAATAAGTTGGTGACGACTCCGCGCACAATTCGGGCAATCACCCAGCCAATGGCCAGTATGATGCCAGCTGTTACAATTCGAGGAATTGCCTGGAGGAAAGAGTTAATCAGATCCTCTACTGGGGCCAGCAAGCCAGGCAGCTCTAGAG
>JBARUP010000121.1:0-8064 GCA_049645805.1 Nodosilinea sp. | reverse complement strand
CTCCGGGGTTAGCCGCTGCCGCCGGAAATTTCTATAGTTTATAGCAGCCGACAGCGACTTAGCTATACCCATGAGCGGACCTTGAGAACCGTTTGTGGCGGAGCCAAGTCACGCTATGGATGGCGTTATAACGGATCTGCGATCGCCCAGGTGCCCTCGGGCAATGTAAGCGTTTGGCGATTAAACTTGTCTATGCTGACCACAGCTGTACCCTGAAGCAGCCTGAGGCAGATCTCCCGACTCTTTGACACTCATCGTTACTCTTGGCCCATGACCCGATTGAACCGTATTACCCTAGATCGCCTCAAGCGGCTGCCTCGCGTGGCCAGCGTGTGGGAGGGCGATCGCCGTTCGGTGAGCGGGTTTGTGGATGACGAGGGTGGACTGCGCCAGCGTCATAGCGAAACCAGCGACTGTATTTTGTGGGTTGACAGCAGCCACGGCGCGGTACGGGGGCTCACAACCGTGCCCGCGTCCTGCGGCTACGAGCCGGTAGTGCGCACGCTGCTGCAGGCGATCGAAGCCCCCCAGGGTAACCTTTCTCCCGCTCGCCCTCAAAAAATCGTGGTCAGCGATCGCGAGATTCAGTTTTATCTGCGCGGTGCCCTCCAGGGCCTCGACATCGCCATTGACTACGCCCCCGAGCTGCCCCTAATTGACGAGCTATTCAACGCCCTTCAGCAGTCGGCCGAGATAACCGAGGCCGAGCTCCCCACCCGCTACGCCGAAGCCATGATCGACAGGGCAATGGAAATATGGGAGCTAGCCCCTTGGCACACCCTCAACGAGCAGCAGGTACTGGCGGTTGAACTTAACGCCTGGGATATCGATACCCTCTACGTATCTATGCTGGGCATGGGCGGTGTCGAGTACGGTCTGCTGATGTACCGCTCCCTCGACTCGCTAAAGCGGTTTCGCCTGCGGGTGCTGATGGGGCAGCAGTCTGCTAAGGAGATGCAGGAAGCCTTCTTAGAGCAGGACTGCCTGTTTCTTAACTTTGAGCTGTTCGACGACGAGCCCTTCGGAGATGGACTTCAGCCCCCAGGCTGGACGAGCGCTGCCCCTGAGGCCGTCCAGCCCGATTTTGGCAGCATTCACCCCCTAGAGGGCATGCGCAGCCAGCTAGCTGACGAAGAAGGAGCTACTTTCTTAGTCGCGATGGAGGCGATTCAGCGCTTTGTTGATCGCTACCGCGCCCAGCTCGAAAAACCTCCGCTCAGGGCGCTCAAAGGCAGCTACAAAATCGTCAACCCTGAGAAAAACGGCAGCGCCTCGTCCCTCAAGGTGACCGTCGCAACGCTACCAGACGTCACCGCAGAGCTAACCGACCAAACCGAAGAGGTCTTGGGAGAAGGCCACGCTGGTCTATCAGACTTTCCAATCCTGCGCGATGACTATGTTCCTGAAGGTGCGATTATTATTCTCACCCAGTTTGAGCGGCAGCGGCTTAGCGTGGTGGGCCAAGATCCCATGGTCACCTACCAAACTCAGGGAAACCGCTGGGATCAAAACGGGGCAGCCCCATTGTCTTTGCCGGTTGTGCTGATTCAAACCTCGCGTCCCAAGGCTAAGGCCCTGATCCAGCAGCTACAGCAGGCCCAGGGTATCCAGGCGGTGTGCTTCAATCCCGGCAGCGACCCCTTTAGCGGCGAGGCCTTTGAGCTAGGTCTGCTGCAAACCGGCGATGGCGAGCTTCATCTGTTTGCTGAGTACGAAACCAACGGCAGCGCCGACCGCCATTTGCTTGAACGCTGGAATACTTGGCAACGCGACTGTAGCGGTGCCTGCGCTGTGCTTATCGCCAGCGGCATTACCGGCAGCAGCAAGGGTAAGCCGGGGATGAAAGACATTCTGGCGATCTTTGAGGCCCGCTGCAAAACCCCAAAAGAACTGCACCTGCCGCCGCTGATGTTGCAGTACGCAGCGGAGTGGGAGACAGACTAGGTTTGGCAGACACGACCTTAGGCTGTACCAGCGTTTTTTTAACCTTGGCCACCGAGCGGTTTGACGATCTGGTGTCTTTTTACCGCGATCTGCTGGGACAGGGGGCTAGGCGCTACCAGCGCGATCGCTACGCCGAGTTTCAGCTGCCGGGGCTGAGACTGGCGATTTTTAGGCCTAGACCGGACCAAGCAGCCCAGTTTAGCGCCCCCACGAGCGACGCTATTAGCCTGTGTGTGGAGGTTGTGGATTTAGATGCGGCGATCGCTCACCTAGCGCACCTAGGCTATCCGCCCCCTGCGCCTGTACTGACCGCTTCCCACGGACGCGAGGTCTACGTCTACGACCCCGACGGCAACCGACTCATTCTGCATCAAAGCTTCACAGAGCTAGCGTAAACAGTGACCAAGGTTCTTCCTAACAGGGTTCTGCCCTAAGGTTTTGAGGAAACGTGGCAGTATTGAAAGAGCGGTCACTAGAGACCGCTTTGCAGCGTATCGGCACCGTGGCTAGGTGGGCCAATCAATGACTCAAGATCCCAACTTTCCCTCCGAAATTCCGCCTGTTCCACCTCCCCGTAACCGCTATCAGGCGGACCCAGAAGCCCTTATTCCTCGCGCAGAGAGCGGTGAAGAGTCTGGGACTGACGGCGACATTGAATCATCGGCACTGGCCATCGTCAGCGAGCCAAGTGGCTTAACAGGTAAAGACGATCGGCTGGAGACACCCGGCGCAAGTGCTGAGCAGCCCTCTAACAGTCCTGCCGCAGACGCAGCATTCGGCACCTCCAGCGCTGCTTCTGACGCCCCGGCAGTGGAGATTACTGATGGCTCTGTACCCTGGACCGCCAGCGATTTGCACCATGGCGAAGAGCCGCTGCCGACCCCGACCCTTGAACCACCAGCCGGTACCAGCCGCAGACGCCGCTCCGAGACGGCCAGTGCGATCGCCTCAGGGCCAGCTGCTCCGGCAGACGATGTTTGGACCGATACCAAAATTCCCTACCAACCAAAGGAGCTAGGCGTGGTTGACCAACTGCTGCTGCTGCTGGCTGAAGCCGCAACGCTGTGGAAGAAAGGGCTGCGATGGGTGCGATCGCAGCTACCCCTAGATCTCCAGCGCCAGCTTCCGGACGGCGTTTTAACCGCCGTTGTTCTAGGCTTAGTCATGCTGATTTTAGCCCTGTGGAACCCTCTGGGGGCAGGGCAGAAACAGGCCTCACCCCCAGTGTCAGAGCCCGTTTCAGCTGAACTGTCCCTGGGTGAGGAAAGCAGGCCTGGCCTGGCCCCGAGCGCCTTGGCACCCGCTGCCGAATCAACCCCTGAACAAAGTTTGATTGCCGACATTCAGGCTCGGGTGAGCCGCCTTAGCCGCTCCTACGGGGCGGACCTGGTTCAGTCGGTAGAGGTTAACCTGCCCCAAAACACGCTGGGCGTCAACGTGGCCGAAGCCTGGTACGGCCTGCTGGCCAGCCAGCAGGATGAGGTAGCTCAAGATATTTTTGCCCAGGCTCAGGGGCTCAGCTTCGGCACCCTACAGCTGCGCGACCCCAACGGCTTAGTGGTAGCGCGCAACCCGGTCGTAGGGCCAAACATAGTCGTGCTGCGACGGCTGCGATCGTCGGATACCGCTGGCGGAGTGAACGGGTAGGAGGTGACTGGATTAGCAAGGGGAAAGAGGATGAGGCAAGGTAGCAGCACAAGAAGGCAGTTACGTAGATGGAGAGTAGTCCTGGGCGGGCTAGGTTTGGGAGTGACGCTGCTGAGCGGACTGCCGGTGCAGGCGGCAGAGGCGATTTTCCTACGCTACGGCCTGGTAGAGAGATCGGTGCTTACAAGCTCGCTCGAGACGCTGATTGAGACGGGGCAGCTAACCGACGACCTAACCTTTTATGTAAATCTAGCTCAGCTAACCGAGGCTGAGGTAGATCAGCTGCGCCAAAACCTCGATCGTCCCCTAGACATCGACGGGCTGCTGCTGTCGCGCTTTCTCTACACCGGTCTGGGCGAAGAACTGCTTGAGCAGTTGGGGGCGATTCTACAAACTCGGACCGGTGACAACGGCAAGCTAGCGCTGCGGGCGGGGCTAACTGAGGCGGCGACTTCGTCGGAGGGACTGACGGCTATGAACGTGGTGCGATCGCTGCCTACCGATATGCAAATTAACGTCAGCGATGCCCTAGCGGTGGCTGGTGCCGTAGAGCGGATTGTTAACGCCACGACTGACTCTATTGTTCAGCTCGAGCAGCTAACGGTCGAGCAGGCTGCTCAAGAGCCGCCCATCGACTACGCTAGTCTGACTGATTTGGCCGCCCCTGGTCCGGCGCGGGTGCAGATTCAGCGCTTCAGCTTAGATGATGCCCAGCGCGAGCGGCAGCTCTATATAGACGTTGTTCGACCTCGGCAGTGGCGCGGTCAGGCTCCGGTGATGGTGTTCTCCCACGGACTGACCTCTAGTCCTGGGGTTTGGCACCCCTGGGCTCGCCACCTGGCCTCCCACGGTATTGTGGTGGTGCTGCCTCAGCACCCCGGCAGCGACACCCAGCGAGTGGCTGAGTTTCAGAGGAGTCTCAGGTCTGATGTCTTTGAGGTGCAAGAATTTATTGATCGCCCCCTCGATATTAGCTTTGTGCTTGACCAGCTAGAGCGGCTCAACGCCACCGAGTTCGAGGGCCGTCTCAACTTGGCCCAGGTGGGGGTCGGGGGTCACTCGTTGGGAGGCTACACCGCCCTGGCTGTAGCCGGAGCTGAGCTCAGCTTTGATCACCTTCGGACGGCCTGCGATCGCCGCTTTGTTCACCTCAATATTTCGCTGCTGTTGCAGTGTCAAGCCCTAGAGCTGCCCCAGCAGCCTTATTCCTTTCGCGACTCGCGGGTCAGCTCGGTGCTGCTGGTCAACCCGGTAAACAGCAGCGTCTTTGGTCCCGAGGGATTAGCCGCAGTCAAGGTGCCGGTCATGGTGGTTGCAGGCAGCCACGATCCAGCTACGCCAGCCGTCTTTGAGCAGTTTCGAACCTTTCCCTGGTACACCACCGAGAGCCGCTCGCTAGCGCTGATCGAAGGGCAAGCCCACGTTGATTTCTCAGCCCTAGACGCCGGGCTGTCGCACCTGCTAGCTACCCTGCCAGGGCTAACCCTAGCGGAGCCCGAAGACATCGACCGCTACCTGGAAGCGCTGAGCCTAGCGTTTGTCGGTCGCTACGTAGCCCGACGCCCTGAGTACAGTTTGTACCTGCGATCGGGCTACGCAGGCTACCTTAGCCAGGACGAACCCTTGAGATTATTCATGGTGAACGCGGGTATTGAGGTTGACCAAGAGCTGGTAAGACCGCTAGAAAATCAGCTTGAGCCCCTAGAGCTGCCTAACGGCCCGACGGTGGAACCAGACGGCGAACCTGCGGCAGAATAGCCACAGCTAGCTGTTCAACTCACATTCCGGTGTCGGCCTATGGCCCCCAAGCCGGTTCTGACTCTTGGGATATAGCTTGAGCGGGCGGCCCGGTGACACAGGGTGCGGGCCTACCCCAAAACGCGATCGCGGTAGCGAATCGCTGCCGCTGGAGGAAGCTGAGGTTTAGTACTAGCAACTTCATCTTCGAGCAGCAGCGTGCGAATCAATCGGGCCAGGGCACGCTGTGCTAGCCCCGATACCACCTGCTGACCCATAGCCTGGGTTTCAGGCTTAAACAGAAGGGTGGGAATGCGTGCCGCAACCTGGGTAGCATCAAAGCCAGGGGTATCTTTCAGGATGTCTAGAATGCGGCGCAGGTGATCGAGGTCGCTGGGAGGAGCCGCCGCCACCGCTGGGGTTTTCTTTAGTCCTAGACGGCGCTGTATGGCGTTCGTAAGATTTCGCACGGTAGACTGACCAAAGCTATCTAGGCTGTTAACAAGCTCAGAGACAATGCGATCGCGCAAAAACGTCCCCCGATCTGAGAACAAAAACTCTAGAGTCTGGTCCACCAATCGATCCATGTCGTACTCATCGCTAGCGCTGGCGTTGCGCAGCAGATTTTCAAGCCGGTTCCAGCGAAAGCTGCCGTCTTTAAACAGCAGATCCTGGAGCGAAGCTCGCAGCTCCGGTGAAGAGTCGGTCAGCAGCCGCTTGGCCACGTAGGGGTAAGCTTTACTCAACACCTTGAACTCGGGGTCAACGTTGATAGCAATACCCTCTAGAGTCACCAGCGAGCGAATGATTAGGGCGTAGTAGGCGGGCACTCGAAAGGGGTACTCGTACATCAGCGCCGAAAACTCGTCGGTAATGCTCTTGAAGTTTAGCTCCGCAACGCTGGCCCCTAGAGCATTGCTAAACACGTTAGCCAAAGCCGGGATAATCGGCGTCAGGTCGGTGTCGGGGGTGAGAAATTCTAGCTTCACGTAGTCGTGGGCTAGACCGTCAAAGTCGCGGTTGACCATGTGCACCACCGCCTCAATCAGGCCGTAGCGCTGGTAGGGCTTAACCTCGCTCATCATGCCGAAGTCGAGGTAGGCCAGCTTGCCGTCGGCCATGGCCAGCAGGTTGCCCGGGTGGGGGTCAGCGTGAAAGAAACCGTGCTCCAGCAGCTGCCGCAGCGAGCACTGCACCCCCACTTCGATCAGATGGCTGGCGTCGATACCGAGGCGATCGAGTTTGTCGATGTTGGTGAGCTTAGTGCCCTCAATCCACTCCATAGTCAGCACCCGACGAGCCGTGTACTGGGGGTAGATGTGAGGCACGTAGATGTCGGGAATGTGGCTGTAGAGATCGGCAAAGCGCTGGGCGTTTTCGCCCTCGTGGGTGTAGTCCATCTCCTCAAAGATGCGCTCGCCAAACTCATCTAAGATCGCAACTAAGTCACTCCGAATTTGACTAACGCGATTGGTGGCAAAGCGGGCTAGCCCTCGAATGATATAGAGATCGAGGGCGATGCGCTGAGCCAGGCCGGGGCGCTGCACCTTAATAGCAACATCTTCACCACTGTGCAGCTTGCCCTTGTACACCTGCCCTAGAGAAGCAGCAGCAATAGGGTCTTGAGAAAGTTCGGCGTAGATTTGGTTGGGGGGTGCGCCCAGTTCTTCCTCGATGAACCGATAGGCAATTTCGTTAGGAAAGGGCGGAATTTGATCCTGAAGGGTAGTCAGCTCTTCGAGAAAAATTGGCGGCACCAGATCAGGCCGAGTAGAGAGAGCCTGGCCAATCTTGATATAGGCAGGCCCCAGCCGAGTCAGTATTTCTCGCAGCTGAACCGCGCGGACTGCTTCATTCTGAGCGCTGCGACCCGCTCGCCGGTCGAGCCAGAGCTGGACGAAAAAGCTAATCACCGGCAGAAAAATACCAACAAATCGAGCCCACACCTTGAGCGGACGGCGGCGGTAGTGAGACGCGATCGCCGCTGGGTCATAGCCAGACTCTTCAAAAGGATCCTGCGGCTTGTTGGCTAGAGTTCGCGGCGGGGTAGGGGTCGGCAGCGGTCTAGCGATCACGTCCTCAGCTACCGCAGTCGCCTCAGCATCGATGATGTCGACAGAGCTACCGAAACGCTGAGCCGAGGTCTGGGTGGTGTCTAATGCCATAGCGCGCTCAGAAAAGAGGATAGAGAACCGAGAAATTCAAGGCCGCAGCCCAAATCGTGCCCGTAAACTATTGTAACGGTTTGACTCGCGAATCCCCGATGGAGACCTCCATACTTATCGCCATCGGATTCCACCAGGGGAGGGATATTTCTTGAGCCCGCGCGCACAGAGCTAGTGCTAGGGTCATGCTACTGCCCCCGACGGCAGAGGGTGTGCCGTCAGGGACGGCTGGGGTACGCCATTCGGCGTTGCCGAATAACGGCATGAATTTGGGTAGGGGCGTAGGCGTAGCCAAGCCAGAGGCTTTGTGCGATTGGCCCCTACGAAGAACATCTGACTTTTGATTCGTACCTGTATTCAGCAGTGCCCGCTACTCAATCAGCACGGTTTTGGTGGCGATCGCCATCCACATCTGGGCTTCGCTCAGCGATCGCGTGATGTCACCCACGGCTGCGCTGGGCGGCACGGGGATGGGGTCGCTCCAGTCGTTGGGGTCGGTGTAGCCGAGAGCGTGGAGGATTTTGATGGTGCGGTCTATGGCGGCCAGGCTGCCGTAGAGCATGTGGCGCAC
>JBARUP010000120.1:0-2608 GCA_049645805.1 Nodosilinea sp. | reverse complement strand
ATCTAGGGTTTTAACCTGGTTTGGATTACCGACCAAGCATGCTACAGAAACCTGGGTTTTGAAAAATGTTTCTTTTAGCATAGCCCCAGGAGAAGCTATAGGCATCGTCGGGCAGAACGGAGCCGGTAAAAGTACGTTACTCAAGCTAATTACTGGTACTCAGCAGCCCACTGAAGGTACTATCACAGTGAATGGGCGGATTGCCGCTATTTTAGAGCTAGGCATGGGGTTTAACCCAGAGTTCACTGGGCGACAAAACGTCTACCATTCAGCTGGACTGATGGGATTCGGCAAGGGCGAGATTGATAGCGTAGTGCCAGAAATTGAGGATTTCGCTGAGATAGAAGACTACTTTGATCAGCCCGTTGGTACGTATTCTAGCGGTATGCAGATGCGGGTAGCTTTTTCAGTAGTGACCGCATTTCGTCCAGAAATCTTGATCGTGGACGAAGCCTTATCCGTAGGAGATGCCTATTTCCAGCACAAAAGCTTTAACCGAATTCGTGAATTTCAGGAGAAAGGAACCACACTGCTAATCGTGTCCCACGACCGGGGAGCGATTCAAGGGCTATGTAATCGGGCAATTCTACTAGATCGTGGCTCTGTATTAAAAGATGCCGATCCTGAGTCCGTGATGGACTACTACAATGCTCTAATTGCAGAAAAGGAAAACAGTAAGGTAGAGGTAAGGCAGCTTAAAAACGGCAAAACTCAGACCATCTCTGGTACAGGAGAAGCCAAAATCACAAGTGTTAATCTGCTTGATCAGCAGGGCAAGGCCATAGAGTACGCCAACGTGGGTAATCTAGTTACCTTATCTGTACAGGTGCAGGCCAATGAAGATATTCCAGCTTTAGTATTAGGCTACATGATTAAGGATCGACTAGGACAAACTGTCTTTGGTACCAACACTTGGCACACAAATCAGGTCATTCAGGATATCTCTAGCGGCTCGCAGCTGCATTATCAAATTCGTTTTCCCATGAATCTAGGACCAGGAACCTATTCCGTTTCGACAGCGTTAGTTAGCACCGACACTCATTTAGTAAACAATTACGAATGGCGAGATTTGGCTTGCATATTCCACGTAATAAACGCTGATAGAATTCACTTTATGGGTAGCGCCTGGCTTAATTCTATGATTGACATTGAGGCATTATGAGTTTTGTTTCCTACGCGCAAAACTATGAAGATGTTGTTCTTTGGCGAGCGTTAAGCAAAGTTGAGACGGGCTTCTATATCGACGTTGGAGCCGCCTGGCCTGATGTCCACTCTGTTACCAAAGCATTCTACGATCGAGGCTGGTCAGGAATTAACATCGAACCTAACCCCGCGTTGTTTCCTAAACTGTCTGCGGAGCGGAGCCAAGACGTTAATCTGCAACTTGCTATTTCAGATCAGCCGGGAAATGGCGAGATCTATCTAATTGGTGAAACCGGTATTTCTACCTTCGAGCCAGATATTGCTACGCGCCATGCCCTTGAAGGTTGGTCATCTATACGAACTACTGTTGCAGTCGAAACTCTGGCGACGGTCTGGCGTCAGCATGTCCCAGTCGGTCAAGATGTACACTTTCTTAAGGTTGACGTAGAAGGTTTTGAGAAAGCGGTTTTGACCAGCAACGACTGGACTCAGTACCGATCCTGGATTGTTGTTGTTGAGGCGACCCTGCCTCTAACTCAGGTAGAGAGCTATGAAGACTGGGAACACATACTACTAGACGCTAACTACATATTTGTCTATGCAGACGGGCTGAATCGCTTCTATCTAGCGGCAGAGCATAGGGAATTGCAGTCAGCCTTCAGGTATCCACCTAACCTCTTTGACAACTTCATTTCCCAAAATGAACTAGCACTTAGACGGGCGCAGGAGCGCATTCATATTCTTGAGTCAGAACTAGCTGAAGAGCATGAATCTGTCTATCATTGGTGGGCTACAGCCTATAACCTTAGACACGAAAGCAGCCTTACGTGGCGCATTACAGCTCCGCTACGGCGACTAGAACGATATAGCCGTAGCCTACCTTTGTTCAGTACGATTTCGACTACGCTGCGCGCCCAAGGCAAACAGCTAGGTCGCCAAGCCGCGCGGCTGGGCATGACTACCATAGCCAAACAGCCAGTTCTCAAAGCTAATCTGCTGTCTTTACTGAACCGCAGCCCTGCTTTAGAGAGACAAATTAGGAGACTGATGGCTCAGAATCGAGCTGCTATATCTACGGCTGCCCAAAGCAGTGATCCCTCAGAAAAAATAGAAGGTCTGACTAATAGCTCACTATCAATTCTGAACCGAAAGATCTCAATAAGCGCTGAGTCCCCTAAAGATGTCTTGCAGGCTATTGGTATAGAGATAACATTATCGCCAGAGGCTCAGGTATTATCGTCTCAGCGAGAGGGAGACTAAGCTATGTCAAACCATACCCCCCTCGACACTAACTTCGACGGCAGAATCTTTCAGGCTCTAGAGGCTCTAGACTATGGTGATGCCGTCTCTAACCAGGCGATCGCGCTGGATACCCTCTTTCGGGAGTTAGGGTTTACAACCGCTATTTTTTCTCGCTGGCATCACGACCAGGTAGGCGAGCTGAGGCAAGACCTTGAAGCGCTCA
>JBARUP010000119.1:0-4142 GCA_049645805.1 Nodosilinea sp. | reverse complement strand
GAATGGCACCAGTCAGGTCTGCTGTCATAGGAATAATCTTGGTTAGCGCTGTTAAGCAATTGATACGTCGTTTTAGTTCAGATGCGGCGCTCTGTTTGAACAAAAACGACAGAGCCCACGCTGAGTCTGCGTTAGAACTACCGCACGACACCAAAATAACGTGCTCAGATACTGTAGCAGCACCCAATAATTTCCTAATCTTCTTTTGGGTAGATCCTCTTTTGGGTAAATCCTCGGCTTGCTGTCTCTGGCGCGATCGCTTCAGCCGCATTGGGCAGGCACTGGGTAGAGGCAAGAGTCGTATAGTAAGAGCAGTTCTGACTCGTTTTCTTTAAAGTCGCTATCGATGCCAGACCGCTGATTCGTGCTTGACTCGCTGCTGCATCCCCTCGATACCTGGCTCAGCGGGCCGCAGGTGGCTATCACCAACGGCTCGACTGAGGTGGATTACTCCTACCGGGGCACCTGCCCCCGTACTGGGCTTATCTACTCGCTGCCCCGTACGGCCCTGGCCAAGGCTGCTGCCCACCAGCTGATGGCCCAGCTCAAGGCGACCGACCCGAGCGAAGGCAAAATGTACGGCGTGCTGCTGGTGCAAACGCCATCGGGGCAAACCGGCGTGCTCAAGGCGTGCTCAGGGCAGGGGCAGGGGCACGGCTGGGTGCCGCCAATACCGGGGCGATCGCAGGTAGCGATGCAGGAGGCCCGCACCCTTGCCCAGCTTGAGGCCATTAAAGAGCGGCTGTTGACCCTACAGCAGCTGCCCGAGCGCGAGACCTACGCTCGGCTACAGCAGCGGCAGGCCGACGAGCGCCAGCAGCTCAATCAGCAGCACCGCGATCGCAAACAGGCCCGCGATCGCCAGCGCCAAACCTTGACCCTCACCGGCCCAGCAGCCCAGGCCCTGGCAGATTTAGAGCAGCTCAGCCGGGGCGACAAGGCCGAGCTGAGAGCCTTCAAGCAGCGCTGGCGCGATCGCCTCGCCCTACTAGAAGCCACCGTTCAGGCTGCCGATGCCGAGACCGCCGCGCTGAAGCAGCAGCGCCGCACCCTCTCACGCCAGCTCCAGGCAGAGCTGCACGCCGCCTACACCTTGACCAACTTTGCGGGCGACTGCCTGGCTCTGGAGGCGATTGCCTCCCAGGGACTGCCCACCGGTACAGGCGACTGCTGCGCCCCTAAGCTGCTGCACGCCGCCGCCGAGCACAACCTCAAACCCCTGGCGATGGCAGAGTTTTGGTGGGGGCCAGCCCAGGGCGACAGACAGCCGGGCCATTTTTACGGAGCCTGCACCGAGCGCTGCCAGCCGATTATGGGGTTCTTGCTGTCGGGGTCGGGGCTGTCAGGCCAGGTGCTACAGGCGGCGGCAGTTCCCGCAGGGCCGAACGGCTATACACCCCCGCAACGGGCGGATGGGTTCGGCTTGGGCATTCATCCGGTACCCGGTGCCCTAGACATTCTCTACCAAGACGAGTGGATAGTCGCGGTGGATAAGCCCGCCGGGCTGCTGTCGGTGCCGGGCCGCTACGGCGATCGCCAGGACAGCGTGCTCATCCGTCTGCGATCGCGCCTTGCAAAAGGAGCATTTCTTCAGCCCGTTCACCGGCTGGATCAAGATACTTCGGGAGTGCTGGTGCTGGCGCTAGATGCCGCCAGCCACCGCCAGCTCAGCCAGCAGTTTGAGCAGCGCCAGGTGCAGAAAACCTATCAGGCCGTTGTGGCTGGTAACGTCTCACCATCATCGGGGCTAATCGACCTGCCCCTGTGGGGCGACCCGGCCCAGCGGCCCCGGCAGCAGGTGAACCGGCAGCGCGGCAGGCCTAGCCAAACTAAGTTTGAGGTGCTGGCCCGCAAAGGCGACACCACCCGTCTCGCCTTTTACCCGCTCACGGGGCGCACCCATCAGCTGCGCGTCCACGCCGCTGATGGCCTACGCGCACCGATTTGGGGCGATCGCCTCTACGGCTTCCGCGCGCCGGGCCAGCGCCTTTATCTCCATGCTCAAAGCCTGCAACTGTGTCATCCCCAGGGGCCGCGATCGCTCAGCCTCAGCTCACCCGTGCCCTTCTAGCGCGGCGATCGAGCAGGGCTCCTCTGGTGTTACCCAAACCCTGACTCGCAGCGGCAGCAGACGGGCTCAATCCAGGCGACGCGACTGCAGTAGCGCAGCACCTTCATACGGTTGATGGCCTCGACTAGGGCAGCATAGTCGCCTAGCAGAATGTGGGTTAGCCTAGCTCCTAGAATGCACCTAGGGCATCTCACTTACCGCCTTAAGTTGAGATGTCTCAGAGTGTTTGGGAAGTTGCAGCTTCCCTTACTCCCGTCCTAGGTCCATTCCCCGCAGGAATGCCGCACAGGAAGTAAGCTCGTAAGGCAACCGTATTGGTGAAACTAGGCCACGCCGAAGGATAGCGGTTTGGGCTTTAGCAAAACCGTTCGGTGATTTAGCGAAACCACCCGGCGCATTGCTAAAGCGCGTCGTGATACAGCAGTGCGGGCCGGTGATACGGCAATGCGACCCAGTGTTACACAATGGATTTTGGCGCTACTTCTCTTGCTTGAAACAAAAAAGCTCCGTCTCTAAGGACGGAGCTTCTTAATTTAGCCCTCTCAGGCTAGCCTCAACTTTAGTCGAGGTCAGACATAGCAAGCACGGGCTCAGTCTCGCGATCGATCCCTTTCTCAAAGCCTGCCTCAGACGCGCGAGCGCGACCGGCATGCCAGAGGTGACCAATCAGGAAGAAGAAACCCAGTACAAAGTGAGATGTCGATAGCCACTGGCGGGGGTTCACGAAGTTCACGGAGTTGATTTCCGTGATTACACCACCTACCGAGTTGATGGAGGCGTTAGGCGCGTGAGTCATGTACTCAGCAGCGCGGCGCACCTGCCAATCTTGGATATCGTTGGTGAGCTTGTCTAGGTCGAGGCCGTTGGGGCCACGCAGGGGCTCTAGCCAGGGGCCTTGGAAGTCCCAAAAACGCATGGTTTCACCACCGAAGATGATCTCACCAGTGGGAGAGCGCATCAGGTACTTACCTAGACCAGTGGGGCCTTGGGCCGCACCGATGTTGGCACCTAGGCGCATGTCGCGCACCAGGAAAGTCATTGCCTGAGCCTGAGACGACTCAGCGTTGGTGGGACCGTAGAACTCAGAAGGATACGCGGTGTTGTTGAACCACACGAAGCAAGCGGCAATAAAGCCCATCAGGGACAGAGCGCCCAGGCTGTAGGACAGGTAGGCTTCACCCGACCAGATGAGCGCGCGACGCGCCCAGCCGAAAGGCTTGGTCAAGATGTGCCAGATACCGCCGCCGATGCAGATCAAGCCGACCCAAATGTGGCCGCCAATGATATCTTCCATGTTGTCGACGCCGACAATCCAGCCGTCGCCACCAAAGGGAGAACCTGCTAAGTAGCCAAAGATGATCGCTGGATTCAGCGTCGGGTTGGTGATGACGCGCACGTCGCCACCGCCCGGTGCCCAGGTGTCGTACACACCGCCAAAAACACAGGCTTTCAGCACCAGCAGCAGCGCACCGCATCCCAGCAGGATTAGGTGGTAGCCGATGATGTTGGTCATCTGGTTTTTATCTTTCCAGTCGTAGCCGAAGAAGGAAGAATACTCCTCCAGTACTTCGGGGCCACGCAGGGCGTGGTAAATGCCGCCCAGACCTAGAACCGCAGACGAGATCAGGTGCAGCACACCAACCACAAAGTAGGGATAGGTGTTGATTACTTCACCACCAGGTCCTACACCCCAGCCCAGAGTGGCCAGGTGAGGGAGCAGAATAAAGCCCTGCTCATACAGAGGCTTGTCGGGAATAAAGTGAGCTACTTCAAACAGGGTCATGGCCCCTGTCCAGAAGACAATCAGACCAGCGTGGGCCACGTGGGCACCCAGCAGCTTGCCGGATAGATTGATCAGTCGGGCGTTACCAGACCACCAGGCAAAGCCGGTAGATTCTTGGTCGCGCCCGGCAATATACGAGTTGCTAGAGAGCGTTACCACGGGGGAGTACCTCTTCGGGGAATACAAACTTCTCATGGGGCTGGTCGGTCGGTGCCATCCAGGCTCGAATGCCTTCGTTCAGCAAGATGTTCTTGGTGTAGAAGGTCTCAAACTCAGGGTCTTCCGCCG
>JBARUP010000118.1:0-6382 GCA_049645805.1 Nodosilinea sp. | reverse complement strand
CATCACAACTGCACCTTGGTGATGCAAAATCATGCCGTCAATAAACCGTAAATCGAACTCCTCGTCACTAGGGCCGAGATCCATCATCATGGAATGGTCGGCCATGGGTTCATCTCCCATGGGCATAGCGGCAGAGTCTGACACTTCAGGTGCCGAGGATGACGAATTGCACGCGCTCACCATTATAGGAAGGGACACCAGTCCACCCATTACTATCCACGAAGCTAATAGTCGTCTCAGAGTCATCGGATGTCAAACCTCATTTCCATCACAAAGGCGGTTACTCGCTTTCAAACGCGCTGACGCGCTCGGCACAACTGTCGGTTCTAAGTTTGACACCCAAAAATGAAATGCGAGTGAAATGGGACAGGTCTGATCACTCCGGCAAGGTTCTGCGATCAGCAATGGATTCTGGGATTGGCTGCGCCGAGGCGCGTCGAGCAGGTCTATCAGCTCGTAATAGCGAATGGTAGAAGCTGGCACCTCGGCTTGGCGGCTCAGGTCATGAATTAACATCTGTGCCTATTTTGACCGTCCAACCCCTGCGGCTGCCAGAGCGTCGCGGGAAATCGGCTGCTGTTGACGGCAACAGTCCACCAATTCGCCATCGACCACCACGGCGGGAAGCCGATGGATGCCGTAGTCCTCCAGTTTTTGGCGAGCGGTGGCCGTGATTTGCTCACTGCGCACATCCCAAACTTGAATCTGGCAGGCTGTACAGCTCATCTGCTGCACCAGGTTGACGGCCTCGTAGCACCGAGGGCATCCAGCTACAAAGATTTCAACTTGTCGCTGAGTCATTTCATTACCCTGAAAGTTGAGTTTACTCTAAACCTTGAACCTAACTTCAAGGTCAAGGGGGGCCTAAACTCCGATTCGGGATGACAATTTACCAAACGCCCTTGACTCTCTAACGACTTTAGGGTTTAGCCTGAGATGGCGGATAATACGGTAACTGATGTGAGGCATCTATTGTGGATCCTTTGGATATAAACCCTTCAGATCTTAGAATCCCAGCAGACCTGGCTCCAGAGGTGTTAGCGCTGGCAGCGCGACTACAGGCTGAGCAGCAGAGCAGCTACTCCCTAGAGGAATTAGTTGACGCAGGAGCCGAGGCTAACATTGGGCCGGAGTATATTCGTCAGGCAGCGCAACAGATTCAATCACAACAGATTCAGGCGACATTACGCCCTGCCAGATTCTCTTGGCTAGCTAAGGGCGGTGCGATGGCGGCGGCAGTTGTGGTCGTGCTATTTGGTATGACGCTAATTGGCGGCTCTACCGGTATGGGCTGCCATGCCAGGATGGACGCGGTAGAGAGCCATCGCCGATGACCCAGAGCTAGCCGCAGACCTACCCTGGCGACTGCGGCGCCTCAATTATGAAATAAATATGAAAAGACCTAGCTATCCATATATGCTTTTAATTATGAAGTAATTATGAAAAGCAATGGATTGGCATGTACAGCGGCGATCGCTCCTTGGAGCTGGGCTTCTAGGGGCTGGCACCTGGCTGGGTAGACGGTTTAACCAACCAGCGCTGGCTCAAGAGCGTGCCCTGACTGCTCCGGATCTTCATCACCAGGGCATGACTACGCTGGGTGAGGTTGATCACCTTAGAAATGGCTTTGACCCTTACGTACTGCTGACTCAGTGGGACGGCGGTAAGGTGTCGCAGTTCCCCACTGGCCAGCGCCTGCGGGAATACGACATTACTGCTGTCGAGCGAGAGATTGAGGTAGCTCCGGGGGTGTTCTATCCCGCCTGGACATACAACGGTCAGGTGCCGGGGCCAACGATTCGGGTCACAGAGGGCGATCGCATTCGCATTCGCTTTACCAATCAGGGTACGCACCCACACACCCTGCACTTTCACGGTATTCATGGAGCCAGGCAGGATGGCATTCCAGGGGTGATGGAGGCTGCGCCGGGGCAAACGGTGACCTACGAGTTTGACGCGAAGCCCTTTGGCTGCCACCTTTACCACTGTCATTCTGTGCCGTTTAAGCGCCATCTCCACAAAGGGCTCTACGGCACGTTCATTGTTGATCCTGACCCCCAGCGGCACCCCGACCAGTCAGATGTTGCCCGATCGCGCCTGCTGGGCTCCCCAGAAAACCAGCGCTGGCAGGAGTTGATGATGGTGATGAATGCTTTTGACACCAACTTTGACGAGGAGAACGAAGTCTACGCGGTTAACTCTATTCCCCATGCCTACATGAAGCAGCCGATTCGCATTGAGCGCGATCGCCCAGTGCGCGTCTATCTCATTAACGTGACCGAGTTTGACCCGATCAACTCCTTTCACCTGCACGCCAATTTCTTCGACTACTACGATCATGGGACGACGTTGACGCCGACTTCACGCACCGTTGATACGGTGATGCTGTGTCAGGGGCAGCGGGGCATCATCGAGTGCTCCTTTGCTGACTTTGAGCCAGGGCTCTATATGTTCCACGCCCATCAGGCCGAATTTGCCGAACTAGGCTGGATGAGTGCCTTTGAGGTAGTGGCATGACGACTTTGCCCTGGCGCTGGGTGTTGCCGCCCCTCCTATTAGCGGGGTTGGTTGCCCTGCTGCTCACCCTGAACCCGGCCCGGTTGCTCAACTTAAATGCACCGCCGCTGGAATCGCTCACAGTTGAGCGCACCATTCTCAACGAAGACGGCATCATCCTCAAGGTACGGGCAGAGGGGTCAGCTCCCATGACCATTGCCCAGGTTCAGGTGGATGGTGCCTATTGGGCATTTACCCAGCAGCCTCCTGGCCCGATCCGGCGGCTGGCAACGGCAACGGTTCAAATTCCATACCCCTGGGTAGAGGGCGAAGCGCATCACGTTCAGTTCCTGACCAACACGGGTGTTATCGTTGCCCACCCCATTGACGTGGCTCTGCCGACACCCGCTCTGTCTTTGGCAACGCTGCTGGGCTACGGCTGGCTGGGGCTCTATGTGGGGTTGGTGCCGGTGGGGTTAGGCATGTTGTGCTACCCCTATTTGAAAGTGCTGGGCCAGCGAGGGCTAACCTTTGTTTTAACCCTGACATTGGGAATGCTGGCGTTTTTGCTGGTAGACACCTTGCAGGAAGGGCTGGAGCTAGCCGGAAAGGCGGCGATCGCGTTTCAAGGCCAAGCCCTGGTTTGGTTTGCAGCCACAGTGGCGTGTCTGGCCCTATTTGCTGTGGGCCGACGCCAGGGTAAACCGCCCGAAGGCCCTGACCTCTCTACCTATATGGCTTTGGGCATTGGCTTGCACAATCTGGGCGAAGGATTGGCGATCGGTACCGCCTTTGCCCTAGGGGAAATTGCCTTGGGCTCATTTCTGGTGATTGGCTTTACCCTCCACAACCTGACCGAAGGGCTGGGCATTGTCGCGCCGCTGCTCAAGCAAAAACTCCGCTGGCAGACCTGTGTGGCGCTGGCGGCCCTGGCTGGACTTCCTGCTGTAGTGGGGCTGTGGGTGGGGGCGTTTGCTTTTTCTCCCCACTGGGCGGCCTTATTCTTGGGCATCGGTGCAGGGGCGATTTTGCAAGTGATTGTAGAACTCAGCACCTACCTACAGCGGCAACTGCATCAGTCAAGACTCTCTGGCTTGGCAGGGCTGAGTTTAGCTGGCTTTACGACCGGGCTACTTGTGATGTACAGCACCGCGCTGCTGGTGAAATTTTAGCCAGACAACCTAGCCATCACCTTTTTTGAGCGCTACAAGCGCGTTAGGTCTGGTGTGGGCTAGGTTGCTGGTACAGGTGTGAATCTACTGCCCAAGCTTGAAAGACGCTTTTAGCATGGGCACTGCGGGCTGCTTGAGAGGCTATCTGGTCTCTAAAACAGCCTTGTCGTCTTTAGCTTAGTCGCAGTTAGAAGGGGGGCAATCAGGGGTGGGGAACAGGCAGGGAGCGGCAGCGGCAACGCCAGCCACGGCAGCGGTCAGAACAAGGGCAGAAACAGCCGCTAGGGAGAGCTTCTTGATCTGAGGAACTTTGAGCATCGGAATTGACCTCTTTAATCAGGACAGTGAATCAAACGGCCTCTAGACGAGACCTTCCACAAGGTAAACCCTGAGGTTGGCTTGAGAGTCAACCCCCCAAGTTTGCACTAAGCTAGCTCTAGTGACGATGGTCGCGCATCCCCAATCGGTCTTTTTTTAGAAGGATGGCCTGCTCAGACAATGAAGAAACTCCTCAAAATAGGCGAGCTGGCCAAACAGGCCCACGTGACGGTAGCCACCATCCGCTACTACGAGTCGCTGCACCTACTAGAGCCGATGAGCAAGGCTGAGAATGGCTATCGCTATTACGACGACGAAGCTGTTACTCGTCTGCTATTTATTAAGCAGGCCCAGACATTGCAGTTTTCCCTGGCAGAAATTCAGCAGGTGTTTGATGTGCGCAAGCAAGGGGAGCCGGTCTGCACCCTGGTTAAAACGCTAATCGACTGTAAAATTGCGACCCTGGAGCAGGAAATTCAGCAGGCTACTGCCCGTAAAACCATGCTAGAAACCTACCGCACGAGTTGGGCCGCCCGCCCCCTAGACAATCCATCCGATGTTAAGGTTTGCAGTCTTATTGAAGAAGTAAGCCTAACCCTGAATCGTTTAGAGGCTATTTAAGAAACTGTCAAATTAGGTCTGATTTATTTTAAATGCGGCTAATATCATGAACCGCCATAGTCCCTTGAATTGGCTAAATTCGCCTGAGTTCAACATAGTTATATTTTCGTTTTTACTGTCTTTCTTTTGGGAAATTCAGCAAATGTGGTTTTATCAAATTCCGGCTGGATACTCCCACTTCGATATCGTCAGAAATTGCACCCTCGCTACAGTCGGAGATGTCGTAATTATATTGATTGCATTTTGGGCCGTTGCAGCTCTATCGAAGTCTCGTCAATGGTTGCACCACCCAAACCGTAGCCAAATGGGTGTTTTCATCTTTGTAGGAGTGGTAATCACCGTTGTTATCGAAGCCTTGGCCACTGGCCCCCTCAATCGGTGGACTTATGCCGAGTTCATGCCAACAATTCCGATTTTAGGCACTGGGTTAGTGCCATTGTCAATGTGGTTTCTAGTGCCTCCGCTCACCATTTGGTTTACCAGGCGTCAAATTCAGCCTGTAAGGTCATAACATTCAGATCCAATCGTTCGAGATTTAACCAGAGCGAAGGATAACTAATACTGTCCCAGATGCATGGTGAAGTACATAGTTGCTAACCTTTTTGGAAAGAGAATCGCTGAGAATATTACAAGGCTCATGATAATGAGGTAAGTAGGAGGTTTGAATTAAACGTAAGATAGAAGGGTTAGTCAGCCCCCCCCTTATGCCTGCCCCACTGCGCATCATTTTGACAGAGGAAGAAGAGCGCACGTTAAGGGAACTGCGGCAAGCTCAGACAGTCCCATATCGAACCTGTGACCGGGCACACATGCTGTGCTTGAATGCCCAAGGTCTAAACGTGCCTGCTATTGCTGAGATTTTTCAGTGTCAACAGCAGACAGTCAGAGTAACGTTACGCCGATGGGAGAACGATGGCTTGGGCGGGCTATGGGAAGCCCCTGGGCGCGGTGCGAAACCCAGGTGGCAGCCGTCAGATCTGGATTATTTGATGGCGTGTTTGGATGACGAGCCGCGCACCTACAACAGCGCACAATTAGCTCAAAAGCTTAAGCGAGAGCGTTTAGTGGACTTGAGCAGCGACCGACTGCGACGATTGCTCAAAAAAAAGATACCGGTGGAAACGCACCCGACACAGCCACAAACGGAAGCAAGACCCCCTCAAGAAAGCCCTCAAACAGGCTGACCTAGAGACCCTGGTGCTAGCGGCTGAGGAGGGTCTAGTCGATATCAAATACTTGGATGAAGCTGGGTTTTGCCTCTGGAGTCCGGTCAGCTACAGCTACAGTCCCATTGGGGAGCAAAAGCGCCTGGAGCAAACGCCCACTCGCCATGGACGTCGGATTAGTATCTTGGGATTGTGGCAACCGGCAGAGGGGTTCGAGTATGCCCTCTCTCAAGGCGGCTTTAAGGGGCAGAGCTACATCCAGGTCATGGACTGGGTGGCCCAGAACGCTTCCCAGACTTTGGCTCAGACTGGGCGCATTACCGTTATCGTGCAGGATAACGGCTCGCTTCACACGAGTCGGTTAGTGCAGCAGCAGTGGCCTCGGTGGCAGGAACAGGGGCTATTCATCTTCTTTCTACCGCCCTACTGCTCAGAGATGAATCCGATTGAAACCCAATGGCGGCAGTTGAAATGTCACGAGGTGGCTGGTCAGATGTTTGATAACGAATATGACCTAGCCCTGACTGTCATTAAGGGCATGGAGGCGCGAAGTAAAGCTGGGGATTATCGGTTAGAACGTTTTATTTTTAATTGCGCCTAGCTACTTAT
>JBARUP010000117.1:0-3433 GCA_049645805.1 Nodosilinea sp. | reverse complement strand
CCGCAACCTACACGGTCTTATATTTGATTGGGTCTTCCTACTTATCAGGGTGAATGCTGTCTACGGATACTCGCTACTTATAGGATTAGCAGGCTGAGCGTCACTGGCTGGTTAAACGATGCTGCGTTTTATCGTCGGTGGGTGACTGGTCAGTGCAACTGGGTAACCTTTCTATGTAATCTTTGGCTTCTTCACGCGTCAGTGGGTTTAGCACTGTCGGCTGCTCTTTTGCCCGCGCTGCTTTTACCACCCTGCCTCCCGAAAATTGGCTAAGACCGCTTTATGGCTGACTTAAATCTAGGCTGTAAATTAGCAAATCGATACGAACTGCTAGAACCCCTTGGCCAAGGGTCAATGGGGCGTGTGTATCTGGCCGAAGACCTTCTGCTGGGCAGCGTCAAGGTTGCGGTAAAACTGCTTTCTCAGACTCTGCTTGGCGAGAAAATGCGCGATCGCTTCATGCAAGAGGCCATGACCTGCGCTCAACTTGGTCAAAAGAGTATTCATGTAGTACGCGTCACCGACTACGGCGTTAGCGAGGAGAAAATCCCCTTCTACGTCATGGAGTACCTCAAAGGGCAGAGCCTGAGCCATTTGCTGAGTCTACACCCCCTGTCCGTACCCCGTTTCCTAGGCCTGATCCGGCAGATTTGCCTGGGTCTTCAAGCTGCCCACAACGGCATCACTCTAAAGTCTCAGCCTGAGCCAGTGCCCATCATTCATCGAGACATCAAGCCCAGCAACATCATGATTGTGCAAGACCCTACCCTAGGAGAGCTGGCAAAAATTTTGGACTTTGGCATCGCTAAGCTAATCCAGATCGATAGCGACCAA
Organism: Nodosilinea sp.; assembly: GCA_049645805.1. Taxonomy (GTDB): domain Bacteria; phylum Cyanobacteriota; class Cyanobacteriia; order Phormidesmidales; family Phormidesmidaceae; genus Nodosilinea. The sequence continues at coordinate 2,599 of JBARUP010000117.1, read as the reverse complement.
ACCAGCTGCTTTATGGGCACTTTGGCCTATGCCTCCCCTGAGCAAATGGAGGGGCGTGACCTAGACGGTCGCTCTGACATCTACAGCCTTGGGGTAATGATGTTTCAGATGCTTACCGGTCACCTACCGCTGCGGGCCAGCAGCCATACCTTCGGCGGCTGGTATCAGGTACACCAGGCCCAGAGCCCCAAGCGCATGAACGAAGTAGCCAGCAGTATCAAGGTTCCAAAGCTGCTCGAAGACCTGGTAATGGGGTGCATGGCCAAGCTCCCGCAGGATCGCCCCCAAAGCAGCCAGGAAATTTTACAGATTCTGGAGCCGCTTCAGGCCCGCTACTTTAATGGGTTTCGCATCAGCCAGCGGATTGGTACCGCCCTCAACCGGGTGCCCGTGACCCGCCAGCCTGCCCCAGCTGAAGTAGTTAAAGAAGATCAGCTGTGCAGGCTGACGGTGTGGCCCGCCACTAAACCTGTCGCTGAAATAGTGTTCCCCCACTCGCTGCCCACCAGCCAAGGACCATTAGCCACGCTCTGGGCTATGATGCCCACCGCCGAGGTCAGTCGACGACTGGTCAGCACTCGTTACAACACGTTTATCTGCACCATGGCTCCCCACCCTATGATGCTGTGGCTGACCGTACTCTACAGCAGCACCTATGGAGCTCGCTGGCTACCCTGCTACCTTAACCTCAAAGCCTCCATTGGTCAGGATATGGCGGCGCTGTTGAGCAAGACTGGATCTTACAAACTGCTGCTGTTTGCTGTCGAGAATCCGCGTCGCTGCGCCCACGTGCTGAGCTGTAGCGTCTCTGACCCCCAGCGCAGCCTGCTGCAAGAGTGGACCCTCACCGCTCGCAGTCGGCCTTCTACCGGAGCCATTACCACCAGTCGCGATTTGCTACGCAACGAGTTGCAAACCAAGCTCAAGGATAAGGTACTGCAAAAGCTAGAGTCTATCTATGTCGATGCCGGGTCCAGCCTCTCTGACTAGCTGAATTTTGCTAGTTTTCCAAAGCAATTGCTAGCTCGGAAAAAATAACACAGGGTGCCAACTACGCCGCAAGACTTCTTGAGTGAGGCTGGGAGCCGACCATTTAAGAATGCCGCCGGGAGTGCTAGAGCAGGTTGCGATCGCACCAATGTCATGTGCCTCAGCCGTCTTAACAATTTCTTCTAGGGGATCGCCCTTGACAAGGGTGACGTTGACAACTAAGTTCAATGCCGCTAATTTGGCCTGAACCTTATTTAATTCTTCTTCTGCCCGCTTCATCGGGTTGTCAGCCTGAATTGGTCGACGCATGCTCTCATCAATGACCCACAGCAGCCTCACACGCTCCAGCACCGAGTCAGAGTTGACCTTCACCTGACGGTGAATTCTTTCGATTAGCCTCTTGCCGCCCTCAGAGCCGTCGTAGGGAACTAGCAGGTAGCGAAAAAGGTGGGCACAGCGAAGCTTTAGCTCAGCCGTAGTGTAAGTGGATACCAGCTGCGGCCGCAGAATAACCAACGGTACGCCAGTCTTCTCGGAAAGAGCGGCGGTAGTGCTACCAAATAGCTTCTCTTCTAGGAGGGTGCGGGTAGGACTACCCAGAAAGATGATGTCGACCTGATGCTGCTTGGCCAATCGCAGAATACTCTCACTGGCCCGACCTATCTGCACCTCAATGGTAACCTCGATATCATCGGGTGCCTCCCGCAGTAGCTCTTTTAATCGTGCTCGAGGCTGCTCAAGCACGGTTGAATCCTGACGAGGAATCTCTGGCCCACTCTCTACTGACACACTGTGAAAGAACACCAGTGACTTAAACCCCCCAGCAGCTAGACTCGGTACAAACTGAGCCAGCCGGTACATACTATCGGTAAAGTCGGTACAAATAAGAGCGCGCTGAAACATAGGTCCCCCGTTCAGGTGCAACAAAAGTAATTGGGCGTTCTACAGTTAAAGACCGGCCTTTTGAAGTTGAAGCCGTCACGCCACTTAGCCCAGAAGTGGAGCTCAGCGAATGAAAGGAGTATCGGCCTGATCCCTTGCTAGCAGCAAGGCAAACCCTGTATTTACCATAGCCTCTGACCGTGCTGTTTCAAACCTGCCTGGGCAATCCGAGACCTTATGACAGAGCCTGAGCGATATTGCTCCCCGTAGACGGCAGGTCTACTAACGCCGATGGTGCTGATGCTAAGTCTGCTACGGCAGCAGCACTGCACAGAAGTTGTGATCTACGCTGAGAGAGACACACCTGCCTTTAGTCTGACTTCGAAGCTGTTACAGGAGTAGCTGGCCTAACTGTAATTTGCTTCAAAATGCTTGTGAGTACAAAGGGTCGGTTCAGCTAGCCCTGTCTAGAATAGTCTGTGATAAATAACTGAGCGCGTCGCTCCGGAAAGTGCTGCTTATATAGACGTCTGTTAAGTACTTTTGATCTATATCAGTTGTGTAGTCTGTGACCCGTTACCTAGCTCCGTTACTAGCATTGAAGCTGACGCCCCGACATCCCCGGCCTGGTTTTCTGCAACCCCGCAAGAGAGGGAGGTCGTCGTCTTCATGCTGTGTTAACACGCTTAGGGACTAAGCTTGAGGATTTGGTCCAAGGCCCCACTCG
>JBARUP010000116.1:0-1580 GCA_049645805.1 Nodosilinea sp. | reverse complement strand
CAGCTTGAGCAACGGGCACAAACAGGTGATCGTGGTAAAAGGCCGAAACTGGGTTGACGCTGATGCCGTGGCTCGCAAGCTGGGTGGCGATCGCGGCCAAAAACCCTACCGCCTCCAGGCTGGAGTGCACAGTGAGGGTAATCAGGACAAAGACAGCGCTATAGGGTATGCCTGCCGCATCAGCCTGCAATCGAGACAAAATTAGCGTCAGGCCTTCCTCTTCTTGAAACAGCCCAATAGGCCGCAGGCTAGCATCATAAGCAGTGCCGTTTGCAACGGTACAGAATATGTACTCTTCGCTGTGCCGCATAGGCTGCATCGTCTTGAGTAGTACGTTTAGACTGGTTTCGCCTAGCATACTGTGGTCTCCAAAAGAATCAGCCATTAGCCATCGCGCAGAAAATTCTCGGCTAGCTGTGTTTTAGCTAGCTTGCCAAGGGTTTGCATGGCCAGGTCTACAGTATCTGACCAAAGCACCGCCGTGTTGAGCCGAAAGCAGCTGCCGTAGCACTGGCCCGAGGCTGAAAACATGACGCCGGGAGCGATCGCAATACGCTGATTCAGTGCTTCTTGGTAAAGCCGCATTGAGTTAAATCCCTTAGGCATCTCCAGCCACAGCACATGGCCCCCCTCGGGTCGAGTCATACAGGTTTCAGCCGGAAAGTAGTCGCGCACAGCCTGCTGCATTCGCATCATTTGATCGCGATACGCACGGCGCAGGTGGCGCAGGTGGCGATCGTAGCCGCCGTTGGCCAAGAACGCGGCTACCGTCAGCTGAGGGGCCATTGCCGTATTTTGGTTGATGATCGACTTCATTTGGGCAATTTCGGCGTGATGGCGGCCTCCAGCGCACCAGCCCACCCGCAGCCCAGGCGACAGGGTTTTGCTTACCGAGGAGCAGTAGAGCACCCGATCTTGAGTATCAAAGGCTTTGACCGCCTTGGGACGAGTGCCTTCAAAGTAAATATCCCCATACACGTCGTCTTCAATCAAGGGAGTGTCGTAGCGATTGAGCAATTCTACCAGCTGCTTCTTTCGAGCATCGTCCATGCAGCTGCCCAAGGGGTTGCTAAAGTTAGAAACCAGCAGCACCACCCTGACTTCGCTGGTTTCTAGAGCCTCTTCGAGGTGGGTTAGGCTAATGCCGTCGCGGGGATGTGTAGGCAGGGTCAGCGCCTTTAGCCCTAGACACTTCAGCGCCTCGAGCATGGCAAAGTAGGTCGGCGACTCGATAGCCACCGTATCACCGGGCTGAGTCAGCGCTTGCAGGCAAAAATAAATTGCCTCGTTAGCCCCGTTGGTAATCACCATCTGGTCTGGGTGCACTGAGCAGCCTGCATCGAACATGCGCTTGGCTAACTCACTTCGCAACCCTACATCGCCAAACAGGGTGCCATAGGCGTGGGCCAGCATAGAATTTTCGCGCAGCACCTTGCCCATCAGTCGATTGAGCTGCGCCAGGGGCAGCTGCTCTAGGGCTGGCAGCGCCGCACCCAGCTGAATCAGTTCCGGGTTGCGCATCAGGTCCATCACCTCAAAGGCCAGCGAGATATCAATATCGGTAGCCTGACGAGGTGGAG
>JBARUP010000115.1:0-2873 GCA_049645805.1 Nodosilinea sp. | reverse complement strand
GCTTTAGCGAGGGCATCGTCGAGGCCAATGCGCTCGCCGTCGATGATGTGCTGCTTGAGCTGCTCGTCAATGGGCAAGTCCTTGGCGATCGCCTCTTTTTTCTTTAGGCTCTTGCCTTCAAACAGGGTGGTGAGCTTAGTTAGCGGGTCGTAGGAGACAATCTCGCCATTAAATTCGCGGTTGTCGTAGATTAAGTCGCGGCAGATTTTTTGATGATCGGGGTCGATTTTGGCCAGCGGCAGGATCTTGGCGGCGCTGACGATCGCCCCGTCCAGCCCCGCCTGCATGGCTTCGTGCAGGAACACAGAGTTGAGGGTAACGCGGGCCACGGGGCTGAGACCAAAGGATACGTTCGACACCCCCAGCATGATGTGACAGCCGGGCAGGTGCGCTCGAATCAGGCGGATCGATTCGATGGTTTCTTTACCGTTGACCCGGTCTTCTTCAATGCCGGTGGAGATCGGCAGGGCCAGGGTATCGAAGAACAGCTCGTGGGCCGGAATGCCGTACTCTAGGGCATCGCGGTAGGCGCGCTGGGCAATTTGGAACTTTTTCTGGGCGCTGCGGGCCATGCCGTCTTCGTCAATGGTGCCAACGACAATACCCGCGCCGTAGGTTTTAGCCAGCTCCAGCACCGTGAAGAAGCGCTCGTCGCCGTCTTCGTAGTTGGTGGAGTTGAGAATGCACTTGCCCCCGGCCACCTTGAGCCCTGCCTCCATCTTTTGCCACTCGGTAGAGTCGAGCATCAGCGGCAGGGTGACGTTGGTAACCAGGCGCGACACCAGCTCGTGCATATCGCGCTCGCCGTCGCGGCCCACGTAGTCCACGTTGACATCCAGGACGTGGGCACCTTCTCTAACCTGCGATCGCGCCAGAGCCACCAGCCCGTCCCAGTCCTCGGCATTCAGCGTTTCGCGGCACTTCTTAGAGCCGCTGGCGTTGAGCCGCTCCCCCACGATCAGGAATGAATTGTCCTGGTCGTAGGGCTGGGGGCTGTAGATCGAGGCGGCGGCGGGGGTGTAGTTGAGAGCGGGGCGGGGATCTAAGTTTTGAGCTTCTAATTTTGAACGTTGAATTGACCGCACCGGTCGCGCCTTAGGCCGCAGATCCCGCGCTAGCTCCGCCAGTTGCGCAATGTGCTCGGGCCGGGTGCCGCAGCAGCCGCCGATTACCTGCACGCCCAGGTCTTCGATGAAGTGCATCAGCGACATCCGCAGCGCCATGGGCGAAAGATGGTAGACAGCGTGGCCGCCCACGTTCTCGGGCAGGCCCGCGTTGGGAATGCAGGAGATCACGAAGGGCGACTGCTCAGCCAGGTGGCGAACGTGGTCTTTCATCAGGTCGGGGCCAGTGGCGCAGTTGAGGCCCAGGATGTCGATGGGGTAGGGCTCAAGAATGGTTAGGGCCGCCGCCATTTCGGTACCCACCAGCATGGTGCCCTGCTGCTCCATAGTGACGGAGACCATCAGAGGTAGGCGTTTCTCGGCAGCGGCGAACGCCTCTTCGATACCGTTGAGGGCGGCTTTGATTTGCAGCACGTCCTGGCAGGTTTCGACCAGCATGAGGTCTACGCCGCCGTCGATCAGCCCTCGGGCCTGCTCTACGTAGGACGCTTTGAGGGTGTCGAAGTCGATGTGGCCCAGGGTGGGTAGCTTTGTGCCTGGCCCCATAGACCCGGCGACAAAGCGAGGTTTTTCGGGTGTAGAATACTCGTCGGCCACGCGGCGGGCCAGGGCTGCGGCTGTTTTGTTCAGTTCGTAGGCGCGATCGGCTAGGTCGTACTCAGCCAGCACGATCGAGGTGCCGCCAAAGGTATCGGTTTCAATGACGTCGGCCCCGGCTTCCAGAAATCCTCGGTGCACGGTTTCTACGGCCTTCGGGTTGGTAAAGACCAGGTATTCGTTACAGCCTTCGTACTCAGGGCCGCCAAAGTCGTCTGCCGTCAGGTTTTGCACCTGTAAGTTGGTGCCCATCGCGCCATCAAACACCATAACGGGGCGATCGGGGCTGTGAAGGCGGGCAAGAAAGGCACTAGACATGGGAGGCGCAAACACACACTACTACACGAACTTTTATTATCGACCATTGCCTCAAAAGTCGGTAGATGGCATTTCAAAGGTGGGTGGCAAGAATACGCGCTGCGATAGGTTCCTAGGCTGGTGACTTACTATATGCTTTGACTGTAGCTCTCTGGCGCAAACCAATACCATAATGGGCCGACTCACCACCCACGTTCTCGACACAGCCTTGGGTAAACCCGCTGCCTCGCTGCGGCTCACAGTCTGGGCCATCAATAATGAAGCCGACATCAAAACGGCGCTCAAGACCGTTGAAACTAATGAAGATGGCCGCACCGACGAGCCGCTGCTAGAGGGCGACGAGCTGCACAAGAGCACCTACGAAATTACCTTTGATGTAGCAGAATACTTTGCTAGGTCTGGGGCCGCTATTTCTAAGCCGCCGTTTTTAGACCAAATTCCCATTCGCTTTACGGTGGCCGACCCCAGCGGTAACTTCCACGTGCCGCTGCTGGTGTCGCCCTGGTCCTACAGCACCTACCGGGGTAGCTGAATGTAGACGAGTGGATGAGTCGGTAGGTAGAGTGCACGGTCACGCCGCGTTGGGAAGAGCCTCAAACAGCTGCAGCACTTTGCCCCAGGCGTCTTTGGCCGCCTCAGGACTGTAGCTGTAGCGCTGGTCGCAGAAAAAGCCGTGCTCGGCATCGGGGTAGCGAAAGATTTGATGAGGTACATCCTGCTCCGTGAGCACTGCCTCAATCTGGTCAACCTCTGGGGCTGAAATCAGCGGATCTTGTTCGCCGAAGAAACCGTAAAGGGTGCCGCTAATCTCGTCCGTGCGGCTGAGGGTAGGCT
>JBARUP010000114.1:0-2165 GCA_049645805.1 Nodosilinea sp. | reverse complement strand
ATCGTTTTGAGCACGTCTGTCCAGCGGTGAAGGAGGCGATCGCGGGCCTCGATATTGTTAGGGGTGTAGTCTAAATGGACCTGACCGTTTACAACCCGCACCCGATTGCTGGGGTCCGGCAAATCTTCCGTTTGCAGCCACCATCCGGTCGAGTGCGCCGCTAGCACGTCCAGCACGTTGCCGGGAGTCACCTTTACAAAGGGCGCTAGCAGCGGCGGTACTTCAGCCGGTATCATTCCGCCTTTAACGCTGCCTGTGTTCTGCACCATTCCCATCGGGTAGGGGAAATCGGGCTCACCCCAGTAGAAGTCGTTAAAGCCGATAGTCTTTTGGAACACGGCTGGGTTAGGCTTGGCGCTAAGGGCAACGATGGCTGACGAAAGGTGCTTCATAAAATTGCGCCCCACCTGGTCTGACCCATTAGCTAGCCCGTTGGGGTGCTGGTCGCTGGCGGAGCGCAGCAGCAGCGCGGCGGAGTTGATAGCGCCGCAGGCGACCACCACAATGTCGGCAGAGAAAAGCTGCTCTTTGCCATTCACCTCGGTCCGCACGGCGGTAATCTCTCGCCCAGAGGGACTGGTGTGAAGCTGCTTCACCGTCGCGCCGGTTAGCAGCGTGACGTTTTCAAGCTTCTGAGCAGGGCGAATGCAGTTAATCTCGCTGTCGGCCTTAGCTTCTACTAGGCAGGGGTAGCCATCGCAGGTGTCGCAGCGAATGCACTGGGACAGCGTTTGGTCGACCTCGTTGAGCTTGAGACCAACCGGCAGGTGAAACGGATTGTAGCCCTGCTGGCTGATGCTGTCTGCGATCGCCTGCATGGCAGGCTCGTGGCGAACAGGCGCGTAGGGATACTCACTCGCTCTAAACGGCTCGGTTGGGTCTTCGCCGCGCTGACCGTGCACATCAAACAGTTTTTCGGCCTCGTCATAGTGTGGCGCGAAGTCGCTGTACCCCAGCGGCCAGGCGGGAGAAACTCCGTCCTGATGCTGCACAGTGTCAAAGTCTTCTTCGCGCAGTCGCAGCAGTGCCGCACCGTAGACTTTAGTGTTGCCGCCCACCCAGTAGCAGGTTGATGGATTAAATTCTTCGCCTTCTTTATCTATCCACGTCTCGCTATCGGTGTAGTAGCGTCCTTTTTGATAGACCTCAACCGGATCCCAGTTTTCCTTTTCGCGGGGCAGAAAGTCACCCCGCTCTAAGATCAAAATACGTTTGCCAGTAGAAGCCAGCTGGTGGGCCATTGTGCCGCCGCCAGCGCCCGTACCGATGATAATAACGTCGTAGTGAAGGGTCATGAACTTTTCCTAGAAGCAAGCAACAAGGGCATTGGCAACGACGAGGCGGCTAGTCGGAAAAGGCGTAGAAATCGCTAGGTGATAGTCTTTGCATCACCCGGATACTCAAAGCTTCAAGCGAGCCGTATGCAGCCTGTCAATCTAATCTTTACTTAACTTAACGTTTTTCTCAGCTTGGCGCTATCGGTTCAGGCACTTATTCTCAAATCGTAGGGAAGAACTTGCGCTAGCTCAGCAGCAGCGCGTCTAGAGAGAATGCGCCAGGGCCAAGAACAGCGATCGCGCTCAAGATCATCACGTACAAAAACGCCTTTTCCCAGCTCGGTGGCTCGCCTATTCCGGTTGGGCCGACGTACTGCCCCTCAGGAATCTCAAATGGATCTGGAGCTACAAACGGCAGACCCGCCAAGAGCTCTAGCACTATGGCAAAGACCATAGATGCCATAATGGCTAGGCTTACGAGGGGCGTGAGCAGCCCGGCTACTAGAAAAAATCCGCCTAAAAACATTGACAGTGCCGACAGAAAGCAAAGAAAGATCGGCATCTCTAAGGATTTAGACCACTGCTGTAAATTCATGATCTTGGGTCGACCATGCAGCACAAAAAGAATCCCAGTGCTGACCCGCAGCACCAGCAGCAGCCCACCCACAAGTCCGGTTGGAAAATCTATGTAGAGACCGCTTAAAATGCTGCTAACCGCCTCAGGTAGATGCGGTAGCGAAGCGTAGAGAGAGGCAGTACCTATATAGGCTGAGTGAACAGTGACACTAGATTCCATTTTCAGAGCAATTTGTGATTAAGTTAGTCTCCAAAAGCCCTTAGCCCTTTTGATGACAATTTTCGGGGTTGTGGTGTGCAACTCGCTAAAGT
>JBARUP010000113.1:0-4810 GCA_049645805.1 Nodosilinea sp. | reverse complement strand
GGTAGAAATTTCCTCTATGTCCATTACTGAGCAGCAGTATGATAACCGCCTCAACCCGATTCAGGCCGAAGTCGCCCTGGGTCTCACTATTCCCACCCAGGAAACCTTTCGGGTCAACGACGATGGGCTTGGTCGCGGCGCGCTGGAATATACCACCCTCGCTAAAGAAGCCCAGGCAATCTTGAATTTGGCGAACACCGCTGCCCAGGCAGCTGATTTGATCACCGATTTAGTGACGTTCTAAAAACCAAAGGAGTTTAGCTCTTAATTTTGAATTCTTGATTTTTGACCCTTCCAAAACTTAAAACTTCCTTCTCTACTCCATGTTCCTTAAAACCTCCCGCTACTACCAAGTGCCCCAAACCAACGCCACCCTCAGCGGTCGCGCCGTTCGTGCGATTCGTCTGCGCCGCTTGCCCACCGTCCAGGGCGTTCCCTACGTTGTTCAGGGCCAAGATCGGCTCGACATTCTGGCCCAGCGCCAGTACGGCGACGCCACTCAGCCCTGGCGGATTGCCGACGCCAACACAGAACCGGAGGCGAATAAGCTGGTGAAAACGCCGCTAAGGGAGATCCAGATTTAGGAGATTGTTGCCTTTATCCAGCGTCCCGGTTGGCAAGATTCTCGGCTGGTGGGCACTGCCCACCCTACCGTCTCAAAATTTGAAACTCCCTTCCCTATCCATCTATCTTTCACCCCTTCACTCCCCCTTCACCCATGCCCGAATACCGCCTCTATTTCAACAACACCCCCGCCACCCGCGAACAGCTCGATCTGGTGGAAGAGATCACTGTGGAGCAGGCGGTGGATATGGCCTGGGAGGCGCGGCTAGAGATTCCCATTGGCACCAATGACCAAGGGGAATGGACGGCGGAAGGCGAGGACATTTTTGCGGAGTTTACACCGGTTCGTATTGAGCTACGGGTGGGCACCGGAGTCTTTGTGCCGCTGATTGACGGGCCGATTGTGGATATCGAAGACAACATGCAGACCGAGCCGGGTCAGAGCATGATGACCGTGGTGGTGCAGGACGACAGCGTGTTCCTGAACCGAGAAGACCAGATCTTTCGGTTTGACGAACTACTAGATCATGAGATTGCCGAGGCGCTGTTTGATATCCCCCAAATCTCTTCGACGGAGATTGAGACGACGCCTGCGCCGACGCGATCGGGAGAGATTACGGTCATGCAGCGGGGGACGGCCATGCATCTGCTGCGATCGCTGGCCCAGCGCCAGGGCATGCACGCCTACGTGCTGCCCGGTTCATCGCCGGGGGAGAGCATTGGCTGCTTTAAGTCGTTTTCAACCGAGCCGGGCGACCTACCGGTGCTAACGCTGATGGGCCGCGATCGCAACCTGGCTAGCTTCTCCCTCCGTGACGATGCCCAGCGCCCGGCGCAGGTAACCACCTACTCCCTGAGTTTGTTCGACAAAACCATAACCCAGTACACCTCTGATCTGGCTAGTTTAGACCGACTAGGCCCAGAGGCACCCCTGGACGACAGAACCAGCCCGGCGGCTCAGATTTTGCTGCCCCAATTTGGCGACGCGGTCGACTTGGATCGGGCCGTCGCGGCAGAGGCCGAGCAAGCCAGCTATGCCTCGCTGGTGACGGGCACGGTGCTGGGCCACTACTACCGGGGCGTGCTGATGCCCTACCAGGTGGTCACGGTGGAGGGGGTGAACCAGCGGCGCAGCGGTGACTACCTAATTACCCAGGTCACCCATACGCTGACGCGTACCGAGTATTCCCAGGCCTTTACCCTGAGGCGCAACGCCCGTTCGGCTGGGGCTGGGGGCAACTTTGCTGATTTAGCGGGAGCAATCTTTTAATGATGACCTCAGACTACGAACAAATGATGGTGGAACTCTTGGAGTTCAAGCGATCGCACCATTTCGGCAAATATCGAGGCAAGGTGAGCGACGTTGACGATCCCGAAGGGCTTGGGCGGCTCAAGGCCAGCATGGAGATTTGGGGCGGGCAAGAGTCCAGCTGGGCCTGGCCCGCCGTGCCCTTTGCCGGACCTGGCCACGGCCTGGTGCTGCTGCCCGAGGTGGGCGACGGCGTGTGGATTGAGTTTGAGGCTGGGAAACCTGATCGCCCAATCTGGACCGGCTGCTGGTGGGCTCGGGGTGAACTGCCCGATCCCGGCGGTACCAAAACCCGCGCCTTAGTCACCAGCAGCGGCCACAGGCTAGTGCTGGATGATGGCAACAACCAGGTGCAGCTGCTCCACGCGGGCGGGGCCGAGCTGACCATGACCAACACCGACATCACCCTCAAGATCGGCGCTACCCAGGTGGTGCTTTCCGCCAGCGGCGTCAACATTAACAATGGAGCATTCCAGGTGCGCTAATGCCAGATTACCTCACCACCGCCAGTACAGTCATATGCCCCCACGGCGGGCGGGCCACCCTGTTTACTGCCAACGCCGGGGTGACGGCGGCAGGTGCGTTCGTGCTGCTCGAAACAGACGTGCATCTGGTCGCTGGCTGCCCCTTTACCGTCGGCCTCAAATACTCTCCCTGCGTGCAGATTGTGTGGGCGGCGGGGGCGGCCCAAAGCCACATTAGCGGCATCCCCGGCCTGGTTAGAACCAGCCAAGGCCACTGCTACAGCGCCGAAAACAACGTCCAGGGTGTAGCCGTGATTGTGAATACCCAACCCAAGGCAGATTCGCGATGATTTACCCCGACGGACGCCACCTCTCGTTTCCATTCCGCATTGCTGGCGACGGGCGCACCGCCCAGGTCAGCAGCCTGGAGCAGCACGTGCGCGACGAGCTGATTCAGCTGGTGCTGACCAATCCGGGTGAGCGGCTGTATCTGCCCGAGCTTGGCGCGGGGGTGCGTCGGCTGGTATTTGAGAACGCCGGGGAGATTACGGCGGCGGCGGCCAAAGCCACTCTGACGGCGGCCCTGTCGCGCTGGCTGGGTCAGCGGGTCACTCCCGAGGAGCTGATTGTGGAGAGCAGCAACGAAACTATCACCATCGATCTGAAGTACAGGATCGCGGGGTCTCCCGATCGCCGCCGCATTCACTTCGAGCGCCAGGGAGGTTAGCCATGGCCATTCTCAACCCAGAAGCGCTGCGGGAGCGGGCCAATAACCTAGGTAGCTTCAACGGCATCGAGCTGGTGCTGGTAGAGCTGGTTCCGACAGAGACACCTACAGAAGCCCACCTGCTGGTGCATTTCTTTAACGAGCAGGAACTAGCGGAGATTGTGGCGGATGTAGCCGCCGACTCGGCCCTGGCCAAACAGATTTTCCCGATCGCGGGAGGCCATCGCATTTTGGGCGGCGATCTGGTGGGGGAGGTGCAGGTGGTGGATGTAGCCGCGACCAGCGTCGCCAGCGTGCTCGACCTGACCGTGACTCCCATTGGCGACTACTCCACCTACACCCTCAGTCTCGATCGCGAAAACATCGACCCCATCTTTAGCGAGCTGCCCTTTAAGTTTCGCCCCGGCTGCTTTACCAATGACTGCGCCCCGGAGTGGAACCCGGCCCCGCCGCCGCTGGAGAATCCCACCATTGACTACCTGGCCAAGGACTACGACAGCTTTCGCCACACCCTAATGGCGGCTATGGCCCAGCGGGTGCCGGGCTGGCAGCCCACCAGCGAGGCCGATCTCGACCAGGTTTTGCTGAGCTTGTTTAGCGCCGCCGCCGATCAGCTCAGCGACTTTCAGGACCGGGTGATGGGCGAGGCCTACTGGAGCACGCTGCGTCAGCGGGTTTCTCTGGCCCGCCACGCTCGGCTAGTCGACTACCACGTCCACCAGGGCAACCAGGCCAGCACCTGGCTGGCGATGATTTTAGGGGCTGGCGAGAGTTTTGAGCTGCCCAAGCCTCATCCAGTGCTGGGCGATCGCACTCTGCCCCTAGTAGCGTGGGCTGGCTCTGAGGACCTCACCGACCCGGCGGCGGTGGTGTTTATCAGCCGCCAGTCTTCTCCGCAGCAGCTCGATAGCCTAGTGAACCAGCTCAGCCTCTATACCTGGGATGGCGCGATTCCGGCCCTGGCAGCGGGCAGCACCACGGCGGATCTATTACTGCTGGCAGGTGGTCTCGATGGCCCCTACAGCGCGATCGCCGATGAAGCCTCGGCCCGGCAGGTAGAAGACTTGATCCGCTCTGGGGCCATCTCCACCCTGCTGATTCAGGAGCGGCTGAACCCGACGACAGGGGAAGTTGCGGGCCGCAACCCCAGCAAGCGCCAGCTGTTGAGACTGCTGCCGGGAGAGCCGGGTGCCACGGCCAAACGCGATCCGCTTCAGGATATCTGGTACGCGGAAGTGCACTGGCAACCCCAGGACGCCCTGAAATTTAACTACTGCTTCACCGTGGAGTGCCCGGAGGGCGAAACCGAGCACGTGTCGCTCTTTTACGGCAACGTGGTGCCTATACACCACGGTCGGCTTCGCGAAATCACCTTTGAGGAACCGCTGGAACCGCTGGAACCGCTGGAAGCCGGGCGACTTTACTTTGAGCGCACCGATCGCTGGGGCACCATCTGTCGACTGCCCGCTGAACCCCTGGCCTACCAGAACACCCAGCCGGGAGGCGAAACTCCGCCCCGCTCCACTCTTGAGGTTGAGGTAGTGACCGCAGGCGTGCCCGACTCCTGGGACGAGAGGATCGACCTAATCCACAGCGACGATAGTGCCGAAAACGGCGATCGCTTTATGGTCGAAACCGACGAGCTAGGCCAGAGCCTGCTGCGGTTTGGCAACGGCATCAACGGGCGCGTCCTGCCAGAGAATGCCCAGGTGATCTGCCGCTACCAGGTGGGGCTGGGGCCAGAGG
>JBARUP010000112.1:0-10735 GCA_049645805.1 Nodosilinea sp. | reverse complement strand
ACGGCCTGCATGACGTGGTGGCGCATGCGGGAGTACGTCAGGATAGTAACGTCTTTGCCGGAGCGCACGGTTTCGGCTTTATTAAGCGGCACTACGTACTCGTGGTTGGGCAGGTCTTCTTTGAGGTTGTAGAGCAGCACGTGCTCAAAGAACAGCACCGGGTTGTTGTCGCGGATAGCCGCTTTAAGCAGCCCTTTAGCGTTGTAGGGAGTGGAGCAGGCCACAATCTTTAGCCCCGGCACCGCTTGAAAATAGGCCTCAAGCCGCTGGGAGTGCTCGGCCCCGAGCTGGCGGCCAACGCCTCCGGGGCCGCGAATCACCATTGGAATTTTGTAGTTGCCGCCGGAGGTATAGCGCAGCATGCCCGCGTTGTTGGCAATTTGGTTGAAGGCCAGCAGCAGAAAACCCATGTTCATGCCCTCAATAATGGGGCGTAGGCCGGTCATAGCAGCTCCCACGGCCATGCCGGTAAAGCTATTCTCGGCGATTGGGGTATCGAGCACGCGCAGCTCGCCGTACTTCTCGTACAGGCCTTTGGTGACTTTATAAGAGCCGCCGTAGACGCCGACGTCTTCGCCTAGAACGAAGACGGTGTCATCGCGGCCCATTTCTTCGTCGATGGCCTCGCGCAAGGCGTTAAACAGGAGGGTTTCTGCCATAGGTTCGGGGCGGGTAGGAGAGTAGGTGGGGTAGACGTGAGGGAAAAATCGGTGAGGCTCTAGGGCTACTGGTCGGCAAAGATGTACTTATAGAGGTCCTCGGGGTTGGGTTCGGGGCTCTCTTCGGCAAAGGTGAGGGCGTCGTCGATGGTGGTTTGGATGCGATCGCGCACTTCTTTCAGCGTCCCCTCACCAAACAGGTTGTGCTCTACTAAGTAGGCCTCAAACCGCTTAATTGGGTCGCGAGCTAGCCAGGCCTCTTTTTCAGCTTTTGATCGCAGCTCGTCGGGGTCGGCTAGGGAATGGCCCCGGAACCGGTAGGTGAGGCACTCGATTAGGGTAGGTCCTTCGCCAGCGCGGGCGCGGGCCACCGCCTCCTGGGCTACAGCGCGCACGGCCATCACATCCATGCCGTCGACCTCAACACCGGGTAGGCCAAAGACCGAGGCTTTCTTGTAGATCTCGGGCTGAGAGGTCGCCCGCTCGTGGGCCATACCAATCGCCCACTTGTTATTTTCTACTACAAATAAGATCGGCAGCTTCCACAGAGCCGCCATGTTCAAACACTCAAAAAACTGACCGTTGTTGCTGGTGCCATCGCCAAAGAAGCAGGCGGTAACCTGGTCAGCACTAGCGTCGCCCAGCGCGTCGCGGCGATAGCGAGACTGAAACGCCGCTCCCAAGGCGACGGGGATACCCTCACCAATAAAAGCAAAGCCCCCCAGCATGTTGTGCTCGCTAGAAAACAGGTGCATTGAGCCCCCCCGCCCCTTGCTACAGCCGGTTTCTTTACCGAATAGCTCAGCCATCACGTTTTGAGCGGGCACCCCAGCGCTGAGGGCGTGGACGTGGTCGCGGTAGGTGCTGCACACGTAGTCGTCGGATTTCAACGACTTGATCACACCGCTAGAAACGGCTTCTTGGCCGTTGTAGAGATGCACAAAGCCGAACATTTTGCCCCGATAGTACATCTCGGCGCACTTATCTTCGAAGAAGCGCCCCAAAATCATGTCTTCGTAGAGCACCATTCCCTCCGCTGGAGAGATTTGGGCTGGGGGAGTTTGGAACTGGGGTAATGTCCGTTCTTGAACCATGGATTTTGCTGGGTCCTACGCCGCGATGTCCAACATTCGACTATACCGAAAAGTATCCCTCCTGGGCAGAGGCCGGGGCGAGATACGCTCCTTATCATACCGAGTGGGCTCCTTGGCAGCGGTGTTTAAAGCTGCTGACGGTTTACGACCGTTCTACTCTGACCCTAGCCTTTCTCTCTGAGCGAAATAGAGCTTCAGAATTTTAAAGCCTAATCTTCACTCCAGGTGCTAGGCCGAGGGAAAATCGCCCTAAAATTATCTGAAGTCGATGGCCAGAAACCGTAGTCAGGCATTCGCAGCCAGCTCGGCACTGGGGAGGAAGAGGATGCTCCTTCGACTGGGTCAAGGGTAGGAGCAGCCGCTGGCAGCGGTGACAAACATAATGTTATAAACTTCACTTTTGGTCTGATCTTTAGGCAAACGCGATAGGGTGTAGCTATTTCCCAGCGTTCTTAACGGTGGAGACAAGTGCCCAAGCTGGGGTTGGGATACAAGCGTTGACTGGCCTAGGACTAAAAGTGGAATGTGGTTTTTTGCTGCTTTAACGGCTAAAGGTTCAGCAACGGCTAAAGATTCAGCGGGTTGAGCGGTCCGCAGAAAGCCTTTTTGGATACTATTTCGAGTGAATTCGCTGTTGGGGACGTAGGCTGTGCAAATTCCGTTAGACTACTACCGAATTCTAGGGTTGCCAATCCAGGCGACTGCTGACCAGCTCGCTCAGGCCCACCGCGATCGCGGCCTGCAGCTGCCCCGGCGCGAGTTCTCGGCGACCGCTATTGAGGCTCGCAAACAGCTCATCGACGAAGCCTACGCCGTTCTGTCTGATCGCGATCGCCGCCGCGACTACGACAGCAAGTTTTTAGCCAGCGCCTACACCGTTGATATGCCCTCCGAATCGCTGGCTGAGGGTCGCCCAGGTTTAGACGTGAGCGCCGATGCCGGAGAGGCGGCGCTTCGATCGCTGGCGACCGAGCCCAGCGGTGGCGAGGTCCAAAGCTCCAGAATCGAGATTGACTCTGCTCAGCTGGTAGGGGCGCTGCTGCTGCTCCTGGAGCTGGGAGAATACGAGCAGGTACTACAGCTGGGTCAGCCTCAGCTCAGCAACCCCTACGCTAGCGGCGGTATGGCTAGCCCAGCTCCAGTCCAGGACGATATTGTGCTTACCCTGGCCCTGGCCTGCCTGGAGCTAGGCCGCGAGCAGTGGCAGCAGCGCCAGTACGAGATTGCCGCCGAGTCGCTACAAACCGGCCACGAGCTGCTGGCCAGAGGCAACCATTTCCCGGCTATACGCGCCGAAATTCAGACCGAGCTGTACAAGCTTCGCCCCTACCGCGTTCTTGAGCTGCTGGCTCGCCCCCTTGATCAAACCCGCGAGCGACGTCAGGGCCTCAAGCTGCTCAAGGCTATGCTCGAAGATCGAGGTGGTATTGAAGGCAGCGAAGACGATCTCTCGGGGCTGGCGATCGATGATTTTCTACGATTTATCCAGCAGCTGCGCGACTATCTCACCGCCTCAGAGCAGCAGGAGCTGTTTGAGCACGAGGCCCGCCGCCCCTCTCCAGTCGCAACTTACCTAACGGTGTACGCTCTGCTAGCTAGGGGTTTTGCCCGCCACCAGCCCGCCCTGGTGCGCCGAGCCAAGCAGCTTTTACTGCGTCTTGGTGGCCAGCAGGATGTTCATCTTGAGCAGGCCGTGTGTGCACTGCTGCTGGGCCAAACTGAAGAGGCCAACCGGGCTCTGGAGCTTAGCCAGGAGTACGAACCCCTAGCCTATATCCGCGAGCACTCGCGCCAGTCGCCCGATCTGCTGCCGGGGCTGTGCCTCTACGCTGAGCGCTGGCTCAGAGACGAGTTGTTCCCCCACTTTCGCGACTTTAAGAATCAGGCCGCTACCCTTAAAGACTACTTTGCCGACGCCCAGGTACAGGCCTACCTAGAAACTATGCCTGCCAACTCCGGCGCGTCGGAGCCGCGCTGGTCTCAATCCAGCCCCGCCTCGGCTCCAGCTTCGGCTGTGCAGGGCGTTGGACCTCAGGCTGCCCAGTTTCCTACCGCTCAGTTTCCCACCGTCGAGGGATCGCTGCCTATTGGCGCGCCCTCAATGCCTACCCCGCCAGTGCGGCGCGGTCCTCCCGCAGGGACACGGGCCGATCGGGACTACCAGGGCAACAACAGCGCCCACTCGACACCTGCCTCTGCCCGACGCAGCAACGGTCGTCAGGCTCCGCCTGAGCCCCAGATTGAGAGAGGCGATGCTAACGCCCCTGGCCCTAGCACCACAGAATTTAATCGACGTGGCGACGACGACCTTTCGGTGGCTGAGCGAGTAGCTCAGCTCTCTCCAGAGGGCAAAATGACGTCGGCAGGCGGGCGGGAGACTGACAGTTCTCCTCCCAGAAAGCGGCGCGCCGCCGCCGTCGCCACCACGCTACCTCAGGTTTCTGAAGAAGACCCGTCTAAAGAGTCTTCTGAACCGCGATCGCGGAGCGGAACGCCACACTGGGGGCGACTGGCCCTAGTTGGAGCCGCAGGGGTTGTGGGCATCGGCATTCTCGGCTTTGGCGCTATGCGAGCCCTGGGCTGGATCACATCGGCCTTTGGTGGGCCTAAGGTGTCGGGCCAGACCCTGGCTATTCGAGTTGACCAACCTGCCTTTGAGATTCCAGAAGCGCCAGCGGTTCCTGCTGAGATCGGCGTTAACGACATCGCCAACCGCGCCATCAGCGAGTGGCTAGAAATTAAACAACAGGCCTTGGGCAAAGACTACCAGGGCGATCGCCTAGACGATATCTTACTAGAGCCGGTGCTAATCCAGTGGACGCGCCGGGCCGATGCCGCGGCCCAAGAAAGCTGGTACTGGGAGTACGAGCACAGCGTCGAAGTGGAGGCGGTCACTCCTGATGACCCCACCGCTGATCAGCTGCAGGCCACTGCCCTAGTTTCTGAGAAGGCTCGCCTGTTTGAGTTCGGTGTTGAAAACACTAGCGCCTCCTACGACGACACTCTAAGGATGCAGTACGACCTGGTGCGCCAGGACGGCAAGTGGTTTGTGCAGGGTATGAACAAGCTGGCTAATACAAACTAGTCGCGAGTGCGCAGGCGCGCCGAGATGTTGACGGAGCCGGAGAGATGAGAGCAAGAGAGGGGATCGGGGCAGAGCGATCGCGCCGTGCCTGAAAGAAAACCTGCTCTGGCGATCACAGGGACATAGACAGCTTTAATAGTGGCCCCTCCCTAAATCAGGTCTGGGCGACGTTTCGCTAAGGTATCTGTTGTTCCTCTTCCCGACTATTGGGCTACCATGAACGCCCATTGCGAAGACCCTGGTTCGGCAATTTCTCCGGACGAGCGGCGTCTAAGTGTGTTTTGATAGAATGCTGTTCGTATTAACCTCAAAGCTGAATGTCAGTAGATAGCCCGCCCGCTCCCCAGCCGCCCCTGGTGCTCGACGCCCTAGCCAATCCAGGGTTGTCCAACGACGAGTGCCCCCGACGGGCGCGCATTCAGCTCGATTTGCTGCTGCTGGCGATCGAAGCCCTTGACCTAGGCGGCGGCGAGGCCATGCTGACGATTTCGCGTGAGCTTGCCCTGGAGGGTTTAGTCAAAAGCCGGGTCCACCTGTGGCTGCTGCGGGGCACCAACCCCATGCGTCGATACAGCCAGCGACGTCCTCTGCAGATTGAAGAGGCCAAGGCGCTGGTAGTAATTATCTGTACCCTGGCGCGGCGGCTAACGGTGCTAGTGCGTCAGCTGGTGGTGGGCTATCAGCAGCTGAGCGAGAAACAGCTCTCGCTGGAGCATCACTTTCGCCTGGCGGATTACCTAAGCCGCTTTCGTAGCCACTTTCGAGCTCGCATGAACCCCCGTCGGGCTGGGGTAATCGCCTACAGTACTGACGAAAAACTTGACGAGCTGGCCATTCAGCTTTTGCAGCAGCTGCTGCTATGCTCTGGGGTGCTTGGCCCCCAGCGTCTCTGGAGTAGCCTGTTCGACGGAGAAGTATCATGACCGTTCAACGGCAATACACCTTACCCCACTGCAACTTGGTTTTGGAGGGACTGAGCGCCAATGCTAACGATCCGCTCTCGCCCCTTTCAGTACTGATGAATGCCGAGTGTCATCTGCCCGGTGCTACTGAGGCCACGCTGACCGGCGGGCGCGAGTTTTTAGACAGCCTGGTGGCTGCGGTTAGCCGCTATGGTCAGCAGTTGCTCAGCGGCGTGCCCTACCCAGGATCGAGCGCAGCACCTTCTCCGGTAGAGATAAAGCCTGGTGAAGGCAGTTACCACCATTTGATTGTGCAGCAGCAGCCCCTGGGCGAGCCGATTAGCGACATTAACGCCCAGCCGCCCCTCGACGTGACGCTGACAACGGTACAGTTCTATGACCTGATGGAAGCCGTGGATCAGCTGCTAGCCGATACCCAAACTCTGCCCGACCTGACGGCCCGATTTCAGGCCGTGTCGCGGCGGCTGGTGCAGCCTACCGAACCCGTAGCCCAGCGCGCTGCTCCAGCCGCTCTGGGCGCTGCCGCCCTGGCGGCGGCTGGACTGGCTCTATTCTTTGTCCCTCTGCCCGAGTTCGAGCCTACGCGCCCCGAGTCTAATACGGCACCTCCGGCTGAGACAAGCCCAGACTCTAGCTCAGCGCCCGACCCGGTTTTGGAGGCTGACTCCGCTGAGCTATCTCCAGAGGCGGATGATCTGGAGCGTTTAGAATCTGCTCCCCCCATCACCGATGCCGCTACCCTCAATCTTCTGCGCGCCGATGTGGCCCGTCGTCTGCAGGATGCCTGGACCGCCGCGCCGCGCCCCAGCGGTGACTTGACCTACCGCATGGTGGTTTCGGAGGATGGCGATATTTTGGGCTACAAATACGACAACGACCTGGCGCTGGCTGAAGTAGAGAATACTCCCCTGCCTCAGCTAACCTTTGTGCCCGTAGACAGGGCTGAGCCGGTGCGCGAGCCGGTAGCGCAGTTTATGGCTACTTTTACCCCCGATGGGGAGGTAATGGTTGAGCCTGCCGGTAGCGCTACCGAGGCGGCAGCAACAGCGGAATCATCTACGTCAGAGCTAGCTTCTCTAGACAGCAAAATTACCGATGGCGATCGCATTCGCGCCCTCAACAGCGCCCTCTATGACGATATTTTGGCCCTGCTAGAACCACTGTCAGCTACTGAAGATCTGCGCTTCCGGGTGCGTCTTGCCGAGTCGGGCGAGGTAGTAGGCTACGAGCCTGTTAACGCTGCCGCCGGTCTGCTAGCCGAAGAGACACCGCTGCCGAAGTTAGTTAGCGCCTCGGACGATCGCAATCAGGCTGACTTTCAGGTAGTGTTCACTGAGGGCGGCGTGTTGGAGGTTAGCCCGTGGGATGGCTGGCCCTAGTGAGGCTAGCTCCATTCTCTATTTGACTCAGCGCGCTAGCTCGATGTTTCTGGCCCAGTAACGTTATGGCTGATTCTCCCGATCTGCCACCCCCACCAGCAAATCAAGAGCTGCGGGAGCTAGACTCTACGCCGCTATCTCGGCTGCCCGTTGTTCCGGCTCATGTAGTGCCAGAGCCTAGACGCTCGGACCTAGGTTCTGGGCTGCGCGCCCTGTGGACCCTGGTCGTGCGTCTTGTGCTGCTGGGGGTTGGAGTTAGCGCTGGCTGGCTAGCTGGTATGCTAGTGGCCCAAATTTTCCCAGCCAACAACCCAGAACCGCCCCTCGCTGAGGTAGCTCTGCGTCGCAGCAGCCAAAGCGGGCGCAAGCTACAGCAGCTGCCTCAGTGGTGGCGAAACGACAGCGAAGATGCCGTTGTGGCGGGAGCGCCCGCGCCGGAGGTACCCAGCGCTCAGGGTGAGGCGGTGGTAACGGCTCCTGAGGCTGAGCCGTCGCCCTTGAGCGAGGGCGATCGCGATCGCATCCGCACCGACCTTACCCAGGCGCGCCAAGACTTAGTCGAACTCAGCACCCGTCTGAGCGAGCTAGAAACAGCCCTGGGTACTGTTCCCACCGGTACTCTAGAAGCCCGCATGCAGCGCCTTGACCAGCGTCTTGACTCGGGTGATGCTGTTGGTATTGAACCGGAACCCGAGACGTCACCCGTTGCCGAGCCGCCAGTCGCTGCACAGCCGCCTACCCTAGTGCCCTACAAACCCCGCTTTCCGCTAGTGCGCGATCGCGTCGTATTGCCAAGCGCCCTGCTGTTTAACCCAGGCAGCAGCACCCTAACGCCTTCTGGTCAGCAGCTGCTTGACAGTATCGTCCCTGACCTGCGTCGCTACAGAGCTGCTACCCTGCTGGTGGGCAGCCATGCCGACGGCACTGCTACCGAGCTAGCCAGCCAGACCCTACAGCAGTCGTTGGCGGTGCAGCAGCATCTGGCTCCGCAGCTAGAGGGCAGCGGCGGCCGCTGGGTTGCGGTAGGCTACGGCAGCACTCGTCCTCTGGCGGTAGGCAGCCCCACTGAGCAGCGCAACCAGCGAATCGAAATCGGCATCGTGCCCGGTAAATAACTCTGCCCGATTTAATCATTGTCCTCGGTAAATATCTATGCGACTTGTGTTTTTTGGCACGCCTCAGTTTGCCGTACCGAGTCTAGAGCGGCTGCTAGTTGAGCCAGACATTGAGGTGGCTGCGGTGGTCACCCAGCCCGATCGCCGCCGGGGCAGAGGCAGCCGGATCGAAGCCTCACCGGTTAAGCAAGCAGCGGCAGCCGCAGGATGCCCGGTACTACAGCCCGACCGAGTCAAGAAAGACAGCGCCACCCTGACAGCCCTTGAAGACATCGGGGCTGATGCCTTCGTAGTAGTGGCCTACGGGCAGCTGCTGTCCCAGCGGATTTTAGATATGCCCCGGCTAGGCTGTATCAACGGTCATGGCTCGCTGCTGCCGGCCTACCGGGGAGCGGCCCCGATTCAGTGGTGCATTGTCAACGGCGATCGCGTGACCGGTATGACAACGATGCAGATGAACCTGGGCATGGACACAGGCGATATGCTGCTCAGGTCTGAGCTGCCCATCGGCCTGCTCGACACCGCTGAAAACGTGGCGCTGGCCCTGGCCCACCAGTGCGCTGACCTGCTGGTGAAAACTCTGCACGGATTAGGCAACACGCTGCGCCCAGAGCCCCAGAATGACACCCTGGCTACCTACGCGCCGCTCATTCAAAAAGAAGACTACGAGCTGGACTGGGGCCGCTCTGCGATCGCGCTCCACAATCAGGTGCGCGGTTTCTACCCTAGCTGCGTGACCCAATTTCGAAACCAGCCGCTCAAGGTTATGGCGACAGTTCCCTTAGCAGAGCCCTACTGGGCAGAGCTACCCCCCGACCTGATGGCACTGCGGGAAGCCGTAGATGCAGTGGTCAAGGACCAGCTGGGAGCCGCCTCTGAGTCTACTACTAGGACCCAGGCTAAACCCGGTACCCTAGCGGGTTTTCTTAAGGGGCAGGGTCCCCTGGTGCAGACCGGGGATGGTCTACTGCTGCTGCGTCAGGTCAAACCCAGCGGTAAGCAGGCCCAGGCCGGAGCGGACTTTGTTAACGGCAGTCGCCTACAGGTTGGAGAATCACTGGGCTAGGCTCAGAGCTACGGCCCAGTTGGTAAGCTGATGTAGCTTGGTCAATCTTTCTGCAGAGAGAAACTTGTGTCAATGTCAGAGCCTTCAGCAACTGCGGCGGTTCATGACCCGGTGCCCAAATATTTACAAACCCGGCGCGAAGCAGCGTTCTTAGTGCTCTCCGGGCTGTTTCTTGGCACTCTGGGCATGCTCAATATTCTGGGCATTAGCCGGTTTGTCACCGTGTTTACCTGGGGTGACTTTGCTGTCACGGTAGCGGTGGGAGTGCTGCCCTATCCTCTGACCTTTCTCTGCACCGACCTAATTTCAGAGCTTTATGGCAAGCAGCGAGCTAATCAGGTGGTCTGGGTAGGGCTGTTGCTCAACGCCTGGGTGCTCTTCATCGTCTGGATTGGCGGACTGCTGCCCGGACTCGAAACCCTAGACCCGGCTACAGGCGAGATTGCGCGAGATGCCGCTGGGCGGCTGCCGGTATTTTTTGAAATTCGCAACCTTACCTTTGGGGCCGTGACGGCGTCTATGCTGGCCTACATGACAGCCCAGTTTGTCGATGTCTACCTGTTTCACTTTTGGAAAGAGTTGACTAATGGCAAACATCTGTGGCTACGCAACAACGGTTCTACCTTAGTCAGTCAGCTAGTCGATACCACTGCCGTCGTGCTAATTACCCACTTTCTTTCTGGGGTACTGCCGATTCAGGCAGACCAAGCGCTGTGGCCCCAGCTAGTTCTTTTCATTGGCTACGGCTATCTGTTTAAGCTAGTAGCAGCGCTGCTCGATACGGGGCCATTCTATCTCTGCGTGTTTTGGCTATCGAACTACTTGGGTCTGGAGTCTCCCGTCTCCAAATCAAAGCGCCCTCGCCTGAGCGGACGGGGGCCACGTTAACAGGTGAGCTATAGGAACCCGTCGGTCCCGCTGCTGCAACGACTGGGCCTGCCCCTCAATCAGCACCTCTACAAATGCTGAGAGCTGGGGGCGATCGCCCTCAGTGCCCCCAGCTAGCAGATGCCTGTAGCCCAGCCGTAAAAGGCGGTGGTAGGGTTTAACCACGGCAGCTGTCCCTTAACATCACAGACTAATCCTCTAGCTAGCAAGGTTCGCTAAAGACGTCTGGCTGGTCGTCGTGCACCCGACCCGGATGCGGCAGGGCGGCTGTCACGGCGTCAGGTGACTCAACGATCATATGCAGCAGGTCGTAGGCGTCGACCGGCTGCCCTGTCCGGGCTGAGATCTGGTGAGCGTAATAGCGCACCTGGGCCATGATCCGGGGTTCAGCCTGACGTAGATACATGCACAGGCAGGCGCGGGCCTGGGCATCTGTGTCGCGACCCAGAAAATAGGCCATTGCCGCTAGCAGATGGCGCTCATAGTCGGGCAGTTGGGCAGTGAGGGGCATGGCACAGTGATCTAG
>JBARUP010000111.1:0-6556 GCA_049645805.1 Nodosilinea sp. | reverse complement strand
ATATTGGCGAGCAGCGACCATAGGTTTGAGCGTTAGACGGCACAGCTTTCCATTTTAGCGCCATGGCTCTTCAATCTCATAGCGATCTAATCGGTAGAACCATACTCAAGCTAGAGACCAGCTTGCTTTAGCTGCTTCTATGCTGGAACGATGACTAGACCAGTACATTCGCGGCTGGGCGTCAGTCATTAATTTATTCTTCAAAACCCTGCATGTCTCAAGTTTCGCACCCGACCGCAGACGGTGAAGCGTCCAAGTTGACCCTGCCTTCGGTAACGGTTGAGGCTCCAGCGCGAGCGGCTTGCGCGGCTGGGCTGCGCTACGTCAGCGACGACAGCCCCGGCCTCGGACGACGGCGCTGGGGGCGAGGATTTAGCTACTTGGATGAGGCGGGCGATCGCATTACTAACCGCAGCGAGCTTAAGCGTCTCAAAGCCCTAGCTATTCCTCCAGCCTGGGAAGATGTGTGGATCTGCCCATTTCCTAACGGCCACCTGCTGGCTACCGGACGCGACGCTAAAGGCCGTAAGCAGTATCGTTACCATCCCGACTGGCGCAAGGTTCGCAACCGGACCAAGTTTGACCGGCTAATTCCCTTCGCCTACGCCCGATCTATGATTCGCGAGGTAACCGATCGTCACCTGCGCCAGCGCACCCTATCGCGAGAAAAGCTGCTGGCGATTGTGGTACGACTGCTCGACGCGACCGTCATTCGCATCGGTAATGATGAGTATCGGGAGCAGAATCAGTCCTTTGGCTTGACCACGCTGCAAGAGCGCCACGTAGAGGTGGAGGCGACCACTATTTACTTCCACTTCATGGGCAAGAGCGGCGTTGAGCACGAGATCGAGCTGAGCGATCGCCGCCTGGCCCGAGCTGTTAAGCGCTGCCAAGAGCTCCCTGGCCAGCAGCTATTTCAGTACGTCGATGAGGAGGGTCAGCGCCACGCCATTGACTCGTCTGATGTCAATGACTACCTCCAGGTGATTACTAAAGAAGACTTTACATCTAAAGACTTTCGCACCTGGGCAGGTACAGCCTACACGGCTCAAATTCTTAACGACCTGGGCGAGCCTAGCTCAACGGCCCAGGCCCAGGCCAATATCCGCGAAGCGATTAAGGGGGCGGCACAGCACCTGGGCAATCGAGTCGCCACCTGCCGCAGCTTCTACGTCCACCCCACCGTTACTCAGGCCTACGAAGCTGGCTGGCTGCTGGAGGCGTGGCAGAAGGGGGCAGAATCTGTCAGCAAGTGGGATTTGACCACCGATGAAAAGGCCCTGGTTGCCGTGCTGAACCACCCCCGAAAGTGTAACGGGTAAGCCAAATTATCTAATAGAGACACGGGTCAGCAGATGGCTATGCCCCAGCGGGTGGTCCGAGGGGAGAGCGCTCGTAGTGATTGAGCAAATCGGCAGGATCATTGTAGATGGCGATCGCGCCCGCTAGGTCCTGATCGCTAAAGCCGCCGGAGCGCAGGGCTACTACGCCAACCCCCAGCTTGCCCGCCGCTTCGATGTCGTAGGGCGTATCAGCTATCATCACGACGCGATCGGGAGCAAGCTGAGCCTGTTTTAAGGCGGCCTCAACAATATCGGGAGCGGGTTTAGAATTTTCGGCATCGCTGGCTGAGGTAGTCTCGTGCAGCAGATCGTCAACCTCAGCGACTTTGAGCATGGTTTCTAGCTCGCGATCGCTGGCGGAGGTGGCGACAATCACGTGTAGCCCAGCCGTCAGCATTTTTTTGACTAAACTCCGCGCTCCTGGAGTGGGTTTAAGCTGCGGACGATACTTGGTCAGCACAAGCTCTTTATGCCCGCTAGCAATGGTCTTACCGGGTTCTTCGGCTTCGCTAAGTTCAGAGAACAGAGTCGGCAGCAGCTTATCGCCTCCCATGCCCATAAGCGGGCGAACCTGGTCAAACGACACCTCATAACCCTGGTTAGCAAACGACTCGACCCAGGCCCTAGCATGACTGTCGTTGCTCAAAACCAGGGTACCGTCAATATCTAAAACAACGCCGTATAGTACCATGCCTGCTCCTTACTACGTGCATACATGCTGCCACGACCGCAGGCTGGGCACATCTTTCTACCGATCAGTGTAGAGTGCCTACAGCGACAGCACCCGCTCTAGCTTAGGGATGGTAAGAGGCAGATCGATGTAGATATTGGCTAGAGCTGGAGTGTCGATAGTGCCGCCTTCAGGACGCAGAATGGCCACTTTAATAGGCCGGGTTACCAGCGGTGGCTGAATCTGCTGTAGGTGCTCTGCTAAGACGGGGCTGCAGGCCTCGCGATCGCCCACGATTAGCAGATCGGACAAATTCCCCGCTAGCTGCTGACGCACCTCTGCCCAGCTGCGGTAGCCGCTCACCTGCCAGCCGCAGGCCCTAGCGTAGGTAATGAGCGCTCGGTGATGGTCTAGATCGGTATCGATCACGATCAGGCGCTTCTCCCCAGTCCCCAGCGGCGCGCTTACTGAGGATGCGATGGCAACGGAGCTGCCAGGGCCGCACACCGGCAGCCGCAGGAAAAACTGGCTGCCCTGCCCGACAGCTGACTCAACGCGTAGATACCCCCCGTGGAGCTGGGCTAGCTGTCGGGTCAGAGCTAGCCCTAGGCCCGCGCCATCGTACTGGCGATTGGGGTCGCGAGCAATCTGAGCAAAGGGCTGGAAAATTTGCTCCAGCTGATCCGCTGGAATACCGATGCCCGTATCTTCAACTTTGAACTCTATCTGGTCGTCATAGCGCTGCACGGTTAGCGCAACCTGCCCCCGGGGCGTGAACTTGATCCCGTTTGACAGTAAGTTGAGCAGCATTTGACGCAAGCGACGCTCATCGGCTAGGCAAGTAGTGGCACTGACATCTCTCCAGTAGTTCAGAACCAGCTCCTTTTCGGCAGCGCAGGGCTGGACCATAGCTAGGCAAGCGTGACACAGCTGCGACAGCGATACCTCCGTCAGCTGCAGGCGCTCTTGGCCCGATTCCACCTTCGACAGGTCGAGAATATCGCTAATGATGGCCAGCAGATGTTCGCCGCTGTCGTGGATACAGCTTAGGTACTCTACCTGCTTCGGGTTGAGGGCACCCACAGCCTGGCGCGACAGCAGCGCGGACAGCCCCAAGATAGCGTTGAGCGGGGTGCGCAGCTCGTGGCTGAGCATAGCTAAAAATCGGCTCTTGGCCTGGCTTGCCGCCTCTGCTGCCTGGCGCTGGGTGTTTAGGGCCTGGGTGCGCTGGACGCGTCGCGCCTCCAGCTGGCGATCCTCGCGGCTGACCTCGCGCTGAGCTAAAATCTGCTGAAGTTGCTCAAAGGCGGCCTCGTCTCGGCAGAGGGGTCGCAGGTCGTTCATATTGTTGGTAGCCATGGCAGAACAGGCAATTAGCAAGACAGAGCCGAGTTCTATCCTCTAGCTCAAGTACACCCTAAACCCTGCTTGCCTCCGATCTTAAAACGGTTGGCTAAGGCTATCCCTTAGAGGGAGGAGCCGTCGAAAAATGCTGAAATCCTTGATTAAACCTAAGCACAACAGGGGTTGCTAAATCTGACCGTAGCTCAACGGATTTTGTCGATGTCGTTTCGCCAATGATAGTGTAACTGTGCCCGAGGCTAGCTAGGGTTTCGGCTACCGACCAGGGGAGGCACAGCACTAGCTCAAAGTCTTCACCGCCGTAGAGGCACCAGTCAACGGCTGTCGATCGCCCTACCCAAGCTTCTAGCGCCGGGTCTATTGGCAGAGCGGCAGCCGACAGCTTGGCCCCAATCCCGCTAGCCTGACACAGATGCAGCAGCGCGTTAGCCAGACCGTCGCTAGAGTCCATAGCGGCTATGGTACTGGCGTCAGCGCCCTTTCCCAGTACGTCCCACAGGGCCGCGACCGCGTCAAGGCGCGGCTGGGGCCGCTGGTGAGCAGCCACCCAGCGTTCGCGATCGCGAACAGAGACTGCCGCCGCTCGCTCGGGATGCAGCAGCAGCTCCAGCCCGGCCCGCGAGAGCCCGTGGTAGCCCGTGACTACAATGGCCTGCCCTGGTTTGGCCCGATCACGCCGAAGGACGCGCCGCTCAGGCACGCTGCCCAGAGCCGTAATGGCCACGCTTTTGGTCTCAGCGCGGCACAGATCGCCCCCCAGCACGACACCGCCCCAGCGGCCTAGGCAGGCCGCCATGCCCTGGTAAAGCCCTTCCACCCAGGTCACGGGGGTGTGCCCCGGCAAACTCAGGCCTACGGTAATGCCGATCGGGTCTGCCCCCATGGCGGCGACGTCAGAGAGGTTGGCCGCTACGGCCCGCCAGCCCACGTCAGTAGGGGCGGTAGTGCGATCGCTAAAATGCACCCCGTCTACCAGAACGTCGGTGGTGACTACCAGTCGCTGGTCGGAAGGTAGGGCTACAACCGCTCCGTCGTCGCCAACCATATCCCCAGGACAAAACCGAAACAACCGCTGCAGCAGCCCCAGCTCCCCCAGTTCAGCAATGGTTTGTGGGTTGCTCACAGTAGGATCCAGACGTGGTGTAAAGAGGTGATTATGAAGGCTGCACCAGGTTCTCGGCTCCGGCAATCACCTGAATTGACTCGATGCGATCGCCCTGGGTGAGCTGCTCGAGCACCTCTTTATTCTCAATTACATAGCCAAATACCGAGTAGCGTCCGTCTAGCAGGTTAAGTCCCGCCGGAGTCATCTCTGCCTCAAACAAGAAGAAGAAAAACTGCGACGAGGCACCGTTGGGGTCGGTGTTCGGGCGCGCCATGCCCAGGGTGCCAAAGGCAGAGAAAGGCAGCACAGGCGAGTCTAAAAAGCGGCCAACTTCTTCCAGGGTGGTGCCGTAGACCGGAGCATCGTCGCCCTTCACCAAAACCTCTAGGGGCACAGCTCGGTAGGCCTTGGTTTTGGGGTCAATAAAGCCGACCTCAGGACCTTCGGGGTCACCAGTTTGCAGCACATAGTTATCTTCGGCGCGAGTAAACTCCATGCCGTCATAAAAGCCTCGCTGCACCAGGTCGATAAAGTTGCCGCCGGTAACCGGCGCGCTGTAGCCATCAATGACGGCCTGCATGGTGCCCTTTTCGGTTTTGATTTCCACCGTAGCGCGCCCCTTTAGCTGGGGCAGAGTAGCGTACTCTGGCGGTACCTCGTAGGGGAAGACTTTTACCATGAGCTCTTCAATGCGGCTCACGTCGTCGAGCATAGCCGAGCGCTTCAGCCACACAGTCTCGCGATCGCGCTGGTCGACCGCCTCTCGCATCGGTACGAGCTGAACCTCCATGTCGTCGAGGTAAGAAATAGCTGCCGCTCGCTTGCCGTCAGGTATTGCAGCTAACATGGCTTCTCGACTGCGCATGAGGACGCGCTCTACTTTGTTTAGATCTTTGCTGATGGGCCCCCAGCGCTTGCTGCGTAGCCAGTCTGACAGACCTTCTAAGGTAGCCTGCACCTTCCGGATATCGGGGTTGTCAATGGGCAGGGAATAGCGCAGCAGCGCCCGACCATCGGTAATAGCGTTGCCCGGTGGTAGATAGGCCACCAGCGGCCCCGCTGGCATAGCAGTGGCTGCGGTGGCTGAACCCAGCCACAGGCTGACCATCACTATCAATCCCCATCCCAGTCGTGCCAGAGTAATCCAGCCTAAGCTTAGCCATCTATTCATCGCTATTTCCTTGGCCATAACTCCATTTTTCGCCCCCGGCGGCTTCTGTCCTACAGCGCACTGCGCCCCTTCAATCTTGTCATACTCTGGAGCGTCTCCGGCCCCTGACCCTTCAAATTGAGGCCTTCAACGAATAACGTTTTAGCTCGTTTGCTCTAAGGCTTGGTTAAAGGCAAATCCTGTAGGAAATGGCCTTAGGGGGGGTAAAATGAAGTGCCAAACGAAGACTGTCCACCGTAGCCAGCGCCATGATTTCTAGCAACGACTTTCGCACCGGTACTTCTATTGAGCTAGACGGCTCCGTCTGGCGCGTGGTCGAATTTCTCCACGTTAAGCCAGGCAAGGGCTCTGCCTTTGTGCGCACTAAGCTCAAGAATGTCAAGGGTGGCAATACCGTTGAGAAAACTTTTCGAGCTGGCGAAACCGTGCCTCAAGCGGTAATCGAAAAGAGGGATATGCAGCACACCTACCGCGATGGTGAAGACCTT
The DNA here is from genome assembly GCA_049645805.1 of Nodosilinea sp. Classification (GTDB taxonomy): domain Bacteria; phylum Cyanobacteriota; class Cyanobacteriia; order Phormidesmidales; family Phormidesmidaceae; genus Nodosilinea. The sequence goes on along the minus strand of JBARUP010000111.1, from coordinate 417 downwards.
GTCTTCATGGATATGGAGACCTATGAGGAGGTTCGTCTTACTAGCGATGAAATCGGCTCTCAGGTGAAATATCTCAGGGAGGAAATGAGCGTTAGTGTGGTGAGCTGGAATGGCCAGATTTTAGAGGTTGAGCTGCCCAACTCCATCGTGCTAGAGGTTACCCAAACTGACCCTGGCGTTAAGGGCGATACCGCTACTGGCGGCACAAAACCTGCCATTCTCGAGACTGGTGCTCAGGTCATGGTGCCGCTGTTTATTTCGATTGGCGAAAAGATTAAGGTCGATACCCGCACCGATGCCTACTTGGGGCGTGAATAGACTAAATCTCAATGAAATTTGATCTGGACCGTATGAGACTTACGCCGTGGAACTAAGCGTTACCGACTTGAGAGAACTAGTCACTGCCCTGAGCCAGAG
>JBARUP010000110.1:0-3135 GCA_049645805.1 Nodosilinea sp. | reverse complement strand
CTGCCCCGGCACCTAGCCCTAGAAATTTTGGCCTACCTGGCCCCCCTAGAGGCCCGCAACGACCTGTCGATTCACCTGTATATCGATGACCAACTCCACGTGCGGGCCGTCATTGACGATACCGAGGCCTACGCCGAGCGCTCGGGTGTTCAACCCGTGGCGGCGGGAGACCTAGCCTCGCTACTGACGAATAACGCTTCTATTGAAACAACCAAGCTGCTGGCCCTGAGCGAGCAAAGCAATCTGCTCAGCGACATTTTGGCCCAGCTTGGGCAGCGCTACCCCACCGACGATCTGTACCTAACGCGGTCAGTGGAGCAGTTTGTCGAAGCGACTCATCCCCTGGCGCACAAGGGTGAAGCGGTGCGGTTTTTGGCCGAAGACCTGCTAGGCCTTACCCCCGATCAGGTCATGACCGTTGGCGACAACTACAACGATTTAGAGATGCTGCGCTACGCGGGCATTGGTGTGGCCATGGGCGATGCCCCAGAACCGGTCAAGCAGGGGGCCGACTGGGTGGCTCCTGGGGTTGAGTCGGATGGGGTAGCGGCGGCGCTGCGGGAGTTTCTGCTTTAGGAGCAGGCGCATCTGCGGCGGACAGGCTGTCGTAGAGGTCGGAAAGAGTAGCAGCCCGATAGCCCTGGCCAACAATCAGCCTGAGCAGCGTGGGCAGCGCCTGGGCCGTTTGCAAGCAGCGCTCCATCGAGCCGCCGTGCATGACGAATATGGCCCCCGGAAAGATAAACCGGGCTAGATACCAAGTGTTGAGGTTGGGGGTGCTGAGGGGCCGCAGGGTATCAAACGGAATCATTGAGGCTAGAGCCACTAGCGATTCGTAGCCAGGGGTGAGTCGTATGTGATCGACCATAGCCCGGTTGTAGAGGCCCCGCCCAGGGCGGTACCAGCGAATCGGCTGCTGGGTCAGGTCGGTAATGCGATCGTGGGCGTCTTGGAAATGGCGAGCAAACTGAGCGGGCTGCAGCACGGCGGGAGTCGTGTCGGTGGTGCCGTGGTTGGCAATTTCGTGGCCGCTGGCCAGAATTTCCTGCAGAATGGTGCTGCCCGGATTGAGATGATCGGTAATCACAAAAAAAGTGGCCCGCACCGGGTGCTCGGCAGTGCGGTTGTAGGTATCTAGCGCGGCCAGAATGAGGCGGGTGGAGGCGTCGCCGCGATCGCCCGGCGTCGGCACATCATCAATAGTGAGGGCTACCATCTGCGCCTCAGTAGGGGCGTAGAACAGCGCGTCCGGAAACATCCGGGCGACCTGGGTGAGCAGCTGCTGCTGGGGAGGGGCCATAGGAATTAGCGGCTAGTTGGATCTAGACTATCGCGGAGGCGATCGCCTAGGGTATTGATACACAGCACGGTCAGGAAAATCGCCAGACCGGGGGCTAGCACTAGGTAGGGAGCGCTCTCAATATAGTTTTGAGCATCGTAGAGCATGCGGCCCCAGGTCGGCACATCGGGCGGAAAGCCTACTCCCAAAAAGCTCAGAGTTGACTCAGCCAGCAGGGCATTACCAACCCCTAGAGTGGCGGCCACAATCACAGGCCCGAGGATGTTGGGCAACAGGTGAGTCTTGACAATGCTCCAGGGACCGGCCCCCAGGGCCACCGCCGCCTGCACAAAGGTGCGCTGCTTTAGGCTTAGAAAACCGGCTCGCACCAGCCGCGCCACCGCCATCCAGTTCAAACCACCAATCACCACTACTACTAGCAGAAAAATGCCGCGTTCTGGCCCTAGCGTACGGCGCACCGGATCGCCAAATAGGTAGACTACCAGCAGCACCAGGGGCAGCTGGGGCAGCGCCAAAAATAGGTCGGTGAAGCGCATCAAGATAACGTCTACCCAGCCGCCCCAGAACCCAGCCGCCGCACCGATGCCTATTCCCAGACTGATGCCAACTAGGGTAGCCGCTAGCCCCACAGCCAAAGAAATACGCCCCCCCACCAGCAGTCGGGCCAGCTGGTCTTGACCCAGATCATTGGTGCCTAAGGGATACGCGGTGCTGGGAGGCTGCAAAGCGCGGCTGAAGTCGATGGCGCTGGGCAATCTTGAATACAGCAGCGGACCAAGGGCGATCGCCACGATCATTAAGCCCAGCACTACTAGGGCTACTCGGGCAGTGCGATCGCCCCAGAGTCGCTGCCAGGCGCGATTGGGACTGTCTGAGTCCTTAGGGGGCGCTACCGCATCAGTGACCATGGCGCACCCTGGGGTCAATGACGCCGTAGAGCAGGTCTGCCACTAGGTTAAAAGCCACCACCAATACCGCATAAATAAAGGCAATACCCATCACCACAGGCGTATCGCCCCGAAAAATCGACTCGATCAGCAGCGCTCCAATGCCCGGCACCCGAAAGACCTGCTCCGTCACCAGCGCCCCCGTAAAAATGGTCGGAATATCCAGCGCTATCAGGGTCACAACCGGAATTAGCGCGTTGCGAAGCATGTGCAGACTCACAATACGCCAGCGCCCCAGCCCCTTTGCCCGCGCGGTTTTTACATAGTTCTGTGGAATTTCTTCAAGCATTGCCGCCCGCACAAACCGCAGCAGTACCGCTGTCTGAAACAGCACCAGGACGGTAACCGGCATAATCGACTGCCGTAGCCACTGCCCCAGGCTGCTGAGATCACTTACCACCAGCGTATTGTCGTAGATAAAGGGCAGCCAGCCTAGCCGCACGCTCAGCAAAATGATCAGCACCAGCCCCGAGAAGAACGGCGGCGTTGAAAATCCCATGAACGCTACGGTCGTAATGGCGCGATCGACCCACGTGTTTTGCCGCAGAGCCGCAACGATTCCTAGGGGCAAAGCTAGGGCTACGCTCAGTAGATAAGCCACCCCAATCACCCAAAGGGTTACGGGCAGCCGCTGGGCGATTAAGTCTGCCACCGGTAGGCGACTGGTGAACGAGTAGCCTAGGTTGCCGCTAAACAGGGCCACCGTCCACTTTAAGTAGCGAATGGGAATGGGTTGATCAAGGCCGAGCGATCGCCGAATGTTCTCCCGTACCTCCGGGGTGATCGCTGGATTAGTCGCCAGATCGCCCAGCGGGTTGCTGGGCGATAGAGCCAGGATAAAGAAAATCACCGCGCTAATCGCCAGCAGGGTTGGAATGGCGATCAGCA
>JBARUP010000109.1:0-12245 GCA_049645805.1 Nodosilinea sp. | reverse complement strand
ATCCTGCGATCGCCCGCCCCACTCCGCCCTTCTGGGGCACCCGCGTGCTAACCCCGGCGGATATTGAGCTGGAAGAAGTCTTTGATTATCTGGATCTCCAGGCGTTATTCGTTGGCCAGTGGCAGTTTCGCAAACCCCAGGAGCAGGCACGGGAAGATTACGACGCGTTTCTCAAGGCAACCGTGCATCCCATTCTCGATGAGTGGAAAGCGCGGATTCTCTCGGAAAATCTGCTGCATCCCCAGCTGATCTACGGCTACTTCCCCTGCCTGGCCGAAGGAAATTCTTTGCACATTTATGACCCGTCGATTGTTGAGAATCCCGATGTCAGGGTAAATGGCCATTTGCCCCTGCCGGTCGCAACCTTCACCTTTCCCCGTCAAAAATCCCTGCGGCGGCTCTGCATTGCTGATTTCTTTTTGCCTAAGAATCAGGCGGAGCCTGGCGAGTTCGACGTGTTCCCTATGCAGGCGGTGACGGTAGGCGAAGTGGCCACGGAGTTTGCCCAGGGGCTCTTCAAAGCCGACCAGTACACCGACTATCTCTACTACTACGGCCTGTCGGTGCAAATTGCGGAGGCTCTAGCGGAGTGGTGCCACACTCGTATTCGCCAAGAGCTGGGCTATGGCGAATTGGAACCCGCCACCCTGCGGGAGGTGCTGCAACAGCGCTACCAGGGATCGCGCTACAGCTTTGGCTACCCCGCCTGCCCCAACATGGCCGATCACCCGGTGCAGCTAGAGCTGCTAAAAGCTGAGCAAATTGGCATGACCATTGATGAAAGCGAGCAGCTTTATCCAGAGCAGTCTACTACTGCGATCGTGGCCTACCACCCAGCGGCCAAATATTTCAGTGCTTAGGCTCCATTCGCCGTAGGGTGGGTTAGGCGGCCAACTACCCGTGCCGCCCATCCTCAAACTACGCCCACCGTAATGCACCGCTTCCCCCCGTCGAGAAACCCATTTCTCGGCGGAAAATGACCACTAGATTACTGCTTCACCTATGCTGCAAGGGCTAAGCTAGCTAGGCTTGGTAAAGCAGTCTTTTCCCAATGCAAAATCTCCAACTCCTTCAGCGGGTCCGCTTAGTCGCCATCGTCCTGCTAATTCTGGCGGTGGTGCTGCGCTTTGCCCATCTCGATCGCAAAGTGTACTGGCATGATGAGGCCTATACTTCTCTGGTGATCACGGCTCGTCCTGGCGAGTATTTCAGCGACGAGCTGTTTCAGCACCGGCTGGTTAGCCCTGACGACGTGCTGGCCTACCAGCGATTCTCACCAGACTTAAGCCTCACCGACATGCTGGTGCGCAAGGGAACACAGGATGCCCAGCACCCGCCTATCTATTATCTATTGCTGCGGTTTTGGGCTCAGCTGTGGGGTACGACTCCAGCGGTAACGCGCGGCTTTTCGGCTTTGCTGAGCCTGCTGATCTTTCCAGCGGTGTACTGGCTGTGCCTGGAGCTGTTTGAGTCGCGCCTGAGTGGATGGGTGGCGATCGCGCTCTTTGCCGTCTCCCCGTTTCACCTAGTCTACGGACAGGAAGCGCGGGAGTTTGGGTTTTGGACAGTCTTGGCCTTAGTCAGTAGCGCCCTGCTGCTGCGGGCGATGCGCTGGTCGACCTGGCGCAGCTGGGTTTGGTACGGCTTGTCGATGGTGGGGGCGTTTTATACCGGCCTATTTTCTATTGGTATTGCCGCTGGCCACGTTGCCTATGTCTTGCTGGTAGATAGCGGCAATCGCCTACGGCTGCCCTGGCGGCTTGGTCAACGAACCTGGTTTTGCCTCACTACCCTGCTAGCGGTGGCGCTGCTCTTTGCACCGTGGATGTACTTCATCCTAGCCGGAAGGACTGCGGTGGGTGGGACAACCTCTTGGTCTTCTGTATCGCTACCGCTGCTGATCAGTATGCAGGTCACAGTACTCAACTTTAGCCGCAGCTTCTTCGACGTCAACGCTGGCCTTAGATACCCTCTAATCTACGCCGTGGCGCTTCCTATCCTGGCTTTGCAGGGGTATGCCGTCTACGTGTGTCGAGCCGCGCCTAAACGCGTGGGGTGGTTTGTGCTGACTTTTGGAGGCTGTACCGCGCTGATGCTGGGCCTGCCGGATCTGCTGTTTGGCGGGCAGCGGTTCACGGTAACTCGCTACCTCATTGCCTGCGTGGTAAGCCTAGAGCTAGCCGTTGTGTATCTCCTGTCGACCTACTTCACGGCGACCCAGCGGTGGAAGTCCCGGTTTGCCATGGGGGCTTTCTCCCTGCTGATTGCGCTGGGCGTGCTTTCCGGCGGCGTGTATATAAAGGCCAATACCTGGTGGAACAAGGTGCTCAGCACCAACTACCACCAGGTTGCCGGTGTGATCAACGGCAGCGATCGCCCCCTGGTGATTGCCGATGCCTACAGCTACTACCCGGTCAGCGTAATTTCTCTCAGCTACCTACTTAGCCCGGAGGTGCGGCTGCTGCTGCTGCCTCCTGTTGGAGATCCCCCTTCTGCTGTGGAGCTACCAACCGAAGCGCAGACCGTTTTTTTATTTAACCTGCCGGAGGGTTTTCGCCAGCGGCTCGGATCTGAGTATCAGCGAGACTTTACCCTGACCTTTCAGGATCCCTGGAACCAAATTTGGCAAAGTAACGCGCCCTCAGTCCTTTAGTTCAGAGGGCCGCCAGCGTTCGGCTATTGACGCCGGTTAGCGATTGCGATGGCCAGCGGCCAGTGGCTGCAACGTTGACAAACCACTAGCTAGAGCGCCTGCTGGATCAAACTCCGCCTCCAAGTCTGCGGCAGGCTCATCACCGACCTCGTCATCGCCCTCTGGCCCAATCCGGGCGGCGTCTAGCCCCTTAAAGTCAAACAGAGCTGAGTCAACTAAGTGAGAAGGGGCAACATTTTGTAAACTGCGAAACAGGGTTTCGGTGCGACCGGGCCACTGCTTTTCCCAGTCGTGCAGCATCGCCTTGATCTGCGCCCTTTGCAGGTTAGCCTGAGAACCGCACAGCGTGCAGGGAATGATCGGAAACTCGCGATAGCGGGCATAGCGAGCAATGTCGGCTTCGGGGCAGTAGGCCAGCGGGCGAATGACGATGTGGCGGCGATCGTCGGTGAGCAGCTTGGGAGGCATCGTCTTCAGCCTGCCGCCGTGGAACATATTTAGGAACAGGGTTTCGACCATGTCGTCGCGGTGGTGACCCAGGGCGATTTGAGTAATCCCCTCTTCGGCAGCAACCCGGTAGAGCACCCCCCGCCGCAGCCGCGAGCACAGCCCGCACATGGTTTTGCCCTCGGGTATCACCCGCTTGACGGTGCTATAGGTGTCTTGCTCAACGATGCGGTAGGGCACGCCGATCGACTCAAAGTACTCGGGCAGCACCTCGGCGGGAAAGCCCGGCTGCTTTTGGTCCAAATTCACCGCCAGAAGGTCGAAGTGAACCGGGGCACGGCGCTGGAGGTGTCGCAAAATATCCAGCAGCGTGTGGGAGTCTTTGCCCCCCGAGACGCAGACCATGACGCGATCACCCTCGCTAATCATGCCGTAGTCCTCGTTCGCTTGACCAACCCGCGATCGCAGAAACGCCTGGAGCTTTTTGAAGCTGCTGGAGGTGGGCTGCTTAACTCCGACCATGGGCATGATTCCTTGGGGCTAACCCGAGCGAGGGCAAAGGTCTATTTTAGAACGCCTCAGAGCGTCCCTAACCGAAGCAACTCTCAGCGATTGATGAGTAGGTTACTCTCTCGCAGCGGCAGTCGAGTGGAGATCAAGGTATTCCGTGTGGATTCCCCTCTGCACGGGAACGACAGACCAGGCGTTGACAAACCATGATGCGGATGCAGGACAGGCCCACAATTCTCCTGCCCACGGCCACCGATTGCCCTAGGGCCACACCAGCGTGGCGGTATTGTCGATCGCCTGCGGATTGCCCTCGCTATCCACTGAGTTGAAGTACTCTAGCCGCTGCTGCACCTCCGGCGGCAGATGAGAAAAGTCAATCTGGGTGTCGCCTGCGGCAATGCTGGCCCAAAAACTTTTAAGCTGAGGGGCGATCGCCGCCGCTTCAGACTCCGCTAGCCCCACCGGTGGGCTAACCAGAAACTTGGTCATAAACCCCTCGGCGCGATCGCTCATCCACTGGTGCGACATAGCCTGAAGGTCGTCCCAGGGCTCTACAGCCGTAAGGCGGCGCGATCGCACCTCCATCCGCAGCCCGCCATCTCCATGTTCAATCTCCACAACCCGGTAGGGGTGGGGATAGCTCACCAGCGATCCGGTCAATACCTCGCATAGCTCGCCCCGCCGGGCTACATCCTGCACGTGCAGGTGGCCTGTAAACATCAGCCGCACCCCGGCGGCCTCCAGCCGCTGAATTATCTCGCCGTGATTTTTCACCATGTAGCGCTGACCCAGAGGGCTCTGCGACTGCCCCGGCAGGTGTTCTAGCACGTTGTGGTGCAGCATCACTAAGATCAAGTCGTCGGGGTGGGTAGCCAAAGTTGTCTCCAGCCAGTCGAGCTGCGCTTCATCCACATAGCCCACCCGAATCTGCTCGCCCGAGTCCTCAAAGGCGTTGGAATTCAGCGCCACCAGCCGCACTCCCGGCAAAATTTCGTGCTGGTAATGGAGGGTATTGCCGTCGCTGTAGCCAAAGTCCTGGTACAGGCGCGGGAAATCGTGCAGGCCAATGGCGCGATCGCTAGCATCACGGGCAATCACATCATGGTTACCTGGTACTACATAGGCCGGAAACGGCAGCCGCTTGAGGCGGTCGATCAGCCACTGGTGGTTCACCCATTCCCCGTGCTGGGTCAGGTCGCCGGGCAGCAGCAAAAAGTCTAGATCCAGCGTCTCTAGGTGGTCAAAAATTTGCTCAATACCCGGAATGCTGACTTCTACCAGGTGAAAGCGATGGGGGCCGTTATAGATGGTTTCGGGTCGGGCGATGTGGGGATCGCTGATGATAGCGAAGCGAAAACGCTGTCCCATGGAATTAAAAGAGCTGTGTTGAGTAGGCATTGTCCTACCAGCCTAGCTTCTACCAGCGCGATTCGGTAGACAGAAAGGGTGGCTTGAGGAGTGAAGGTTTAGATTCAACACAAAAGAATTTCGCCTCAGCAAAATGGCATGATAGAAAGCTGAAACTTGATTGAGGTCAACTTTGTGGCTGTTGTGCGGGTGCGTCAGCACGTTAATCCCCTGAGCGAAAGATATCAGGCTCCGGTCGATAGCCCCGCCTGGGACCAGGTGTTTGCTCACATCGGGCAGCCTCTGCACGTCGACATTGGCTGCGGCAAGGGGATGTTCTTGCTGCAAATGGCCCAGCACCAGCCTGACTGGAACTTCTTGGGCCTAGAAATTCGCAAACCCGTGGTCGAATCGGCCCAGAAGCGCCAGCAGGAGACCGGATTGACTAACCTGCACGTTATGTTCTGCAACGTCAATATCTCTCTGCGCGCGCTGCTGGAGAGCTGGGGCGACCAAAATCCCCTGCAGCAGGTCTCCATTCAGTTTCCTGACCCCTGGTTTAAAAAACGCCACCAGAAACGGCGAGTGCTGCAAAGCGAGCTAGTCAGCACCCTGGCGGAGTTTTTGCCCGCTGGCGGGCGCGTCGTCGTGCAGTCTGATGTGGAAGAGGTGGCGGTAGATATGTGCGATCGCCTCAGCGAAAATCCCCACTTTATCCGCCAGGACAATCTCTGGCTATCTGATAGCCCCTTTCCCGCCCAGACCGATCGCGAACGGGTCACCTTAGAGCAAGGACTGCCGGTCTACCGCGCTATCTTTATCCGGTCTTGAAGCCTCATCCCTAATCCAGGGTGTAAAATGACTCAAGATCCGTAGTTCCTGGGGCTGTAGCTCAGATGGATAGAGCGACCGCCTCCTAAGCGGTAGGTCGAGGGTTCGAATCCCGCCAGCCCTGTTTTATCCCGCCTCCTGAATTCTTTGAAGTGCTTGCCCTCCAAGGAATTCAGGATAAGACCACCCTCTTAATCACCCGCAGGGGAAGATTCCTAGCGAAAGCAGGCTACGTCTTACCCAGCAGTTGCAGAAGAGTCTATCGTTGGCAACGATTCTTTCTCAGGGAAAAGATTTAGTAGGATACGCTTCAAAGATCCTGCTAGAGGTACGGCTAGCAACAGTCCTAAGATTCCCCCAGTTTGAGCGCCAACCAACAGCGAAATAATAATCCAAACAGGATTGAGACCAATCAAATCGCCAAGTATTTTGGGCGCGATCGCGTTATCAATAATCTGATCTGCCACAAATGCAATAGCAATTATTTTCGCCCCCAGCAGCACGCTCTTGAAACTTAAGATGGCTGCTGCTGCTAAAATACCGACAATATCACCAAGCGGAATCAGCGCTAGCAGGCCGATACTAACGCCAAAAACGAGCCAGTAGGGAATCTTAAAGATAAAAAATAGCGTTGTTAGTACGACCACCATAATCGACGCGATCGTTGCTTGACCCACAAAGTAATTGCGAAACTGCTTTTGAAATGCAGGCCGAATAGAGTCTGAGAACTTTTCTGGAAGCCAGACTATTAGCCCTCTCCAAAACGTGTCGCCGTGGAAAATTAGGTAAAGAGTTAGAACCACGGTTGCCAGCACTTCTACTATGCTGTCGGCTAGACCCAGCAAGATCTCAAGGGCGCGATCGGGTAGTTGCACAAGTCCGCGGGGCAGTAGACGCGTCACCTTATCGGCTACGGTGGTCACGTCAAGGGGGATACGTCTGGCGGTCAGCCATTCATCTATGGACTGAAATTGCTGGCTACCGGTGGCCAGCAGGTCAGGAAACCGGCGAGCTAAATCTCCAAGCTGGTCTACCAAGATTGGTAACAATATAAGCCCCAAAAGGGAGACTAGTGCAACTGCTCCCAGCAAAATTAGGGCTATGCTTACTCCCTTGCCAATGCCGCGTTTCTCTAGTAGCTCGATCGGGTAATTTAAAAGAAACTCTAGCAGAATAGCGACGATTACGATTGTGAAAGGGGTCTGGAAGGTTTGAAACACCTGGTAAAGTAGCCAACCATTGAGCAGGGCTAGCGGCACAGCAATTTCTAAGACTAGCCATCGAGGTAGCTTATTAAGATTTTCAATCATTGGATTTAAGCAATCCTAAAGTCTCTTTCTGAGGGTAGTGGAGAAATCGTCGGGATACGGCCGAGCCTGTGCTCCTGCGCTCAACAGCAGTGAGAGGCACAAGCTATGCCTCAGCAGAAACAAATACAATAAGCATAGCCAGGAATCACTGGTGTCACCTCTTCCTCTATCTAGAGATCGCGAGTGATTAAGGTATAGTGCGCCTGCACCAGGCTGAGGCCAACTAAGTCATCGGCCTAAAGCAATTTCTAAGGGGCTATACTCAACGTCTACCCTGGCTCCGTAGCTAATACCAGGGACGAGAGGTACGATTGCCTCAAGCGTAGACGGATCCTGAAAGTTCCGCTGCTTGGTTTCTGGGTGAGGGTAATATATCCAGCCGCGGTAGCTTAAGCCTCGAAATAAAAGTCGGCATCGAGAAAACGAGAAATCCTCAGGCGGATGGCGATCGGTCCACTCGACTCCTCGAAAGGTCCTCTCAGGGTTTGTGACCCGAAAGGTGCTGGGGCTGATGGAAATGTTAAGCGTTCCCTGAAAGCATTCTGTCAGGTCTAGGCCCAGCGCTCGAAAGAAGGGGATTTGCATCTCGACTGTCCCGCGGGGGTAGGGACTGTCTAAGGCAAAGCCAGAAGCTACTTTGTGACCAGGCACGACAATGCCCTCAGCGGTTTGCCAGCTCTCATCGTCCATTTGTGCGTCCAGTCTCCGAGAATCGCTTTGCTTCTAAAACTGTACCCAACTTAGTGATGCCCTTAGCCGGTCAGAAATAAAAGTCGTTGTCGTGGATGACGATCGAGTTCTTCTAACCGTCATTTTAGAGCAGCACAATTTGGAGCAGCAGGGTGCTGAGGTTAGAAGTACCGGTACTGTCCGTAAGGCAATTGAAGTATTAGAACGCTTTCGTCCCGATGTGATCCTCAGCGACATTGGCATGCCTACTGAAGATGGCTACAGTTTTTTAGAGAAAGTGCGCGCTGCCTGATGCCCAGTTCAGGCAGGTTCCGGCTATCGCCCTCACTGCTTATGCGAGAGAAGAAGACCAGCGCCGCGCTCGAGCCGTCGGGCTTGAGAACCATATTTTGAAACCCTTTGCGCCTGCTGATGTAGTTTACGCCGTCTACCAGCTTGTCCACAGACTATAACCCTGGTGCATGATCAATATCGGCAGGTAAGACCGCACATCTCTATTCTCTTTCTGCCGCTGCCGGGTCTACACTCAGACTAACCCCCACCTGAAAACCCCTTCCACCCTGCTTAGCGGTTGCTCAATTTGTTGTCGACGAAAAATGTCTGTTTCTACGATCTTCTGTTCAGTGGTTTACAGGTCCTCCAAACCTGGTAGATTGTCTTGGTATTGGCAAAGAGATTGAAGCATTGATATGAAAGTCCTTGTAATTGGCGGTGACGGCTATTGCGGGTGGGCAACTGCCCTGTATCTTTCCAATCGCGGCTACGAAGTCGGGATTCTTGATAGCCTGGTGCGGCGTCACTGGGATGCTCAGCTTCAGATTGAAACGCTGACCCCTATTGCTCCAATCCAAAGCCGTCTGCAGCGCTGGAAAGATCTCACCGGCAAGCACATTGACCTTTACGTCGGTGACATCAACAACTACTCCTTTTTAGAGGAGACCATGCGCGAGTTTGAGCCCGGTGCAGTAGTGCACTTTGGTGAGCAGCGCTCGGCTCCTTTCTCGATGATTGATCGTGAGCATGCGGTACTGACCCAGGCCAACAACGTGCTGGGGAACCTGAATTTGCTCTACGTGCTGCGCGACCACTTTCCCGACTGCCACCTAGTAAAGCTGGGCACCATGGGCGAGTACGGTACCCCCAATATTGACATCGAAGAGGGCTACATCACCATTGAGCACAATGGTCGTAAAGACACGCTTCCCTACCCCAAGCAGCCCGGCTCGTTCTACCACCTCAGCAAGGTACACGACTCCCACAATATTCACTTTGCCTGCAAGGTGTGGGGCCTGCGCGCTACCGACCTTAACCAGGGCGTGGTCTACGGCGTGCTCACTGAAGAAACTGGTATGGACGAGCTGTTAATTAACCGTCTCGACTACGACGGCGTATTTGGCACTGCTCTCAACCGCTTCTGTATTCAAGCGGCAGTAGGTCATCCCCTCACGGTCTACGGTAAAGGTGGTCAAACCCGCGCCTTCCTAGATATCCGCGATACTGTACGGTGTGTGGAAATCGCGATCGCCAACCCCGGCAACCCAGGGCAGTTCCGCGTCTTTAACCAGTTCACCGAAATGTTCAGCGTTGGCGACCTGGCCATGACGGTGAAGAAAGCCGGTACCACCCTGGGTCTAGATGTCGATATTCAGTACATGGACAATCCTCGGGTTGAGTCCGAAGACCACTACTTCAACGCCAAAAATACCAACCTGCTTGACTTAGGGCTGGAGCCTCATTACCTGTCAGACTCCTTGCTCGACAGCCTGCTCAACTTCGCCGTGAAGTACAAAGACCGCGTTGATAAGAATCAGATTCTGCCTAAGGTCAAGTGGAGGCGCGACTAAACGGCGAATGAGTCAGTAGGTCAGTGGGTTAGGTAATACCAACAAACCACTGACTCACTCACCAGCTTCAGCCCCGTATCCACTCACCGACTTAACCTACCTTCCTCGAACTCCTATGCGAATTGCTCTCTTCACCGAGACCTTTTTGCCGAAAGTTGACGGCATTGTCACTCGCCTTAAGCACACCGTTGATCATCTTCAACGTCAGGGTAACCAGGTTTTAGTCTTCTCTCCCGAAGGTGGCTTGACGGAGTATCGAGAGGCTAAGATTCACGGGGTTTCTGGGTTTCCGCTACCGCTCTACCCAGAGCTAAAGCTGGCGCTGCCAAGGCCCTCGATAGGCGAAGCGCTGGAAGAGTTCCAGCCTGATCTGGTACATGTTGTGAACCCAGCAGTCCTCGGGCTTGCGGGCATTTACTACAGCAAGACCATGGATTTGCCCTTGGTAGCGTCGTACCATACCCACTTGCCTAAGTACCTAGAACACTACGGCTTGGGCATGCTTGAAGGAGTAATGTGGGAGCTGATTAAGGCTATGCACAATCAGGCCCAGCTGAACTTAGTCACCTCAACAGCAATGCAGGGCGAGCTATCGGAGCATGGTGTTGAAAACATTGAGGTGTGGCAGCGTGGGGTTGATATTGAGCTGTTTCGCCCTGAGTTGGCGAGTACAGAGATGCGCGATCGCCTTTCGGAAGGCCACCCTGATGCTCCCCTACTCCTCTACATTGGTCGTCTCTCCGCCGAAAAAGAAATTGACCGCATCAAGCCAGTACTAGAGGCAATTCCTAGGGCGCGGCTAGCCCTCGTGGGTGATGGCCCCTACCGCGCTGAGCTAAAGGCTCACTTTGAAAACACCAATACTAATTTCGTGGGCTATCTGGCTGGAGAGGAACTGGCGTCGGCCTATGCGTCCGCCGATGCCTTTGTGTTTCCCTCCCGCACCGAAACCCTAGGCCTGGTATTGCTCGAAGCGATGGCCGCAGGATGCCCAGTGGTAGCAGCCAACTCGGGCGGCATTCCCGATATTGTAACCGACGGCATGAACGGTTTCCTATTTGATCCACTGGATCAGGAAGGGGCTATCAACGCTACCCGTCGCCTAATTGACGCCAAGGCCGAGCGCGAGCTAATGCGCCGCAACGCCGTAGCCGAGGCCGAGCAGTGGGGCTGGCCGGCGGCCACTCGTCAACTGCAGCAGTTTTATCGTCAGGTGCTGGCTCAGCGCTCCCTGGCAATGGCGGCCTAGAGCTGGGCTAATAGGATAGATGATCTTGCGAAAGACAAGCCCTATACAATCGCTTTCACAACTTAGTGTGCCATTCCTTACTATTTGGAAATCCGCGGCGAATCCTTAGCGGGCTCCATTTAACTTGCCTTCTTTGTGGTAACCAAGCCAGAATAAAGACAACTCTTCTCTGCGCAAAGCTGCTGGTATAGCCTTCGACGAGAAGGGGACGCTCAAAGAATAAAGGCAATAGCGGTTCTGACTCTATGACTGCCACCACCCCATACTTTCGGTTTCCTTCGCCCGCAGATGATATTCAGCTAGAGCATACGCAGTCAGAACTGGTGGTAGATGTCGCCATTGTCGGCGGTGGTATTACTGGACTTACCCTGGCCGCAGCCTTAGTACCCAGCGGCATGACCGTTGCCGTAATTGAGGCCCAAACGGCAGCAGCGGCGGCATCTCGGCAGCGAGCCTACGCCTTTTCCCTAACTTCAGCAGATATTTTCAAGGGCCTGAGGCTGTGGCCACAGATTGGGCCGCACATCTGCCATTTCGACAAAGTTCAGCTCTCCGACGGCGACTATAGTCAGGTGGTGCAGTTTTTACCAACGGACCTTGGCACCGATGCGGTTTACTACGGTGCTGAGCATAGCGTGCTGATGACGGCGCTGCAGGGCGCGATCGCGGCTGCTTCCAACGTTCACTACCTCTGCTCTGCCACCCTAAAAAAGGTGCACGATCAGGGTGAGTCAGTTGTAGCTAAGGTGAGTACTCCTGAAGGAACGGTTATAGTGCGATCGCCGCTCATCGTTGCTGCCGATGGTAAAGGGTCTCCCCTCCGGCAGCAGGCCGGCATTGGGGGAGTTGGCTGGCGCTACCGACAATCTTGCGTAACAACAGTCTTAGAGCCCGAGCATGGCCATCGGAATACGGCTTACGAGCGGTTTTGGCCCAGTGGCCCCTTCGCTATCTTGCCCCTGCCGGGCCAGCGCTGCCAGATTGTGTGGACTGTTCCTCACTCGGAAGCCCAGGCAATTCTCAACCTGCCCAAAGCAGACTTCATGGCTAAGCTTGAGCACCGCTACGGCAGCCAAATGGGACGCCTCAAACAGCTGTCGCCCCCCGCTCTGTTCCCGGTACAGCTGATGCACTGCGATCGCTACGTGCAGACCCACCTAGCGCTGGTCGGAGACGCCGCTCACAGCTGCCACCCCGTCGGTGGGCAGGGGCTCAATATGGGAATTCGCGACGCGGCAGCACTTGCCGAAGTGCTGACTGATGCCTATCACCAGGGAAAAAACTTGGGCGATGTGGCTGTGCTGCGCCGCTATGAGCGCTGGCGGCGGCTAGAAAACTGGGTCATTCTTAGCTTTACCGACGTG
>JBARUP010000108.1:0-10630 GCA_049645805.1 Nodosilinea sp. | reverse complement strand
TCGGTGTTAGGTCTACCGACCCTAGAGGCAGGGAGGTAACTGGCTGCATTGGGCTGGTAATACCCAAGGTGCGGCAAAGCTCAATAATTTGGTTGACTCCAACCGCCTGGCCCAGCTTCACGGCCGGCACGTTGCGCGACATCTCTAGGGCTGTGCGAATGGGAATATTACCCATAAAGCTGCCGTCGTAGTTTCTGGGGCTGTAGTAGCGATAGCCGTCGGGATAGCTGACCGGAGTGTCGGCAACAGAACTAGCTGGGGTGTAGCGTCCGGTGGCAAAAGCCGCGTAGTATACGAAAGGCTTGAAGGCCGAACCTGGCTGCCGGTAGGCCTGAATAGCCCGATTGAACTGGCTTTGTTCGTAGTCAACTCCGCCCACCATGGCCTTCACAAAGTGGGTGCGGGGATCAATGGCCACCAAAGCCATCTGGTCAGCAATGTGGCGAATGCGGGCGTTGTGCCGCTGCACCGTTTCCTGAGCCATTTGCTGCATTCCCAAGTCTACGCTGGTCTGCACGCGCATACCGCCCTTGACGACTGACTCATTGCCAAAGCGCTGCTTGAGCTCCTGTACCGCCGCCTCTGTCACGTAGGGGGAAATGCTGCTGCGGAAAGACTTAATTTCGCCTACCAAAAGAGGTGCGTCGCGGGCTGCTACCTCTTCTTCAGGGGTAATCCAGTCCAGCTGGCGTATACGGTTGAGCACCACCGCTTGACGCTGTTTGGTAGATTCATAATTACGGAAGGGGCTATAGTCCTCCGGAGCCTGAATCAGGCCTGCCATCATAGCTGCTTCAGGCATGGTCAGATCTCGAGCCGACTTGTTGAAGTAGCTCTGGGCAGCTGTTTCTGCGCCGTAGTTATTGTGGCCCCAGTACACCTGATTGAGGTACATCTCCAGAATTTCGTCTTTGCTGAAGATTTGTTCTAGTCGTAGAGCCAGCACGGCCTCTGCTACTTTTCGGCTGACGGCACGCTCGGGGGTTAAAAAGAGGTTCTTCACCAGCTGCATGGTGATAGTAGATCCCCCTTCAACTGTAGACCCGGCTTCGACGTTAGCCAGCATGGCCCGGCCAACGCTGCTGGGGTTGATACCGTTGTGGGAGTAAAAATAGCTATCTTCTACGGCTAAGACCGCTCGCTTTAGGTGAGGCGACATTTCGTCGAGGTCGACAACCTCACGGTTTGCCTCATCGTGCAGGCTGTAGAGCAGCGTGCCGTTGATGTCGTAGATATAGCTGGTCTCGCTAGGTACATAGTTACGCAGCACCCGCACATCGGGTAGATTGCGAAAACTAATGGCCAAGCCTACTAGCCCGCCCGCCAGCACAGAACTGGCGATCATGGTGGTGCCCAGCAGTGCCGCTGCGGCTACTTGCCCAACATCTTGTACATACTTGAGCAGGTTGGGCGCTTGGCGCAGGGGCCGAGGCTGAGATCGACTTTTGTGGCGAATGGTGTTGGATGACACGTTGGCTCTTAAAGGCGGCTAAAGACGATGAGTGCGTAATGGAGATTCGACGAAGGCCAGGCGCTGCCTGTTGGAGGGTGTAGGTACACGTCAGTAGAGGACGGTTAGGCCATTATAATGACCCTCTAGACAACTGAACCTGTTGGCCGCGTTTATGGCTTTAGATGTATCAGCTCAGCTAGCTCTTAGGCGACTGCCCGAAGACTATTTCGGCCTGCGATCGCAAGCACGCTCATCCTAGCCTTACAGGTAGCTATTGTAAGGAGGACACGAGGGTTATTTTTGCCAAAATTTCTAAACATCGCCGTGTCCTCCTCAGGTTTGATACTGTCTTAGCCGACTTTCCGCGCTGTTCATCCAATAGATTTGTTTGTACTCACCATGCTTAAGGCCAACCCTAGGGACTCCGAAGCGCAGCTTGAGCCTATTTATCGCGGCGTTAGCGAGGTCTTTCCCGACCAGCCTGGTTCCAGCGACCCTGAACAGAATCTGACGGAGCGCCTGCTTCAGAGCGATCGCCCGCTGCGAATCAAGCTTGGCATTGACCCCACGGGTGCCGAGATTCATCTGGGCCACAGCATTCCCGTCCGCAAGCTCCGCGCTTTTCAGGATGCAGGCCATACTGCCGTGCTCATCATCGGTGACTTCACCGCCCGCATTGGCGACCCCACTGGCAAGTCAGAAGTGCGCCGCCAGCTGACCGAGGCCGATGTTAAAGCCAACGCTGAAACCTACCTAGATCAGGTGCGTCCGATCCTTGATTTTGATACTCCGGGTCGGCTAGAAGTACGCTACAACTCGGAGTGGCTTTCCTCCCTCGACCTCGGTGAAACGCTGGAATTGCTCAGCACCATGACCGTTGGGCAAATGTTGGCTAAAGAAGGTTTCTCCGAGCGCTACAGCAAAGGCGATCCGGTATTTCTCCACGAGTTTCTCTATCCTCTCATGCAGGGTTATGACTCGGTAGCGGTGCGATCCGACGTTGAGCTAGGCGGCACTGACCAAAAGTTTAATATCGCTGTTGGGCGCGATCTGCAGCGCCATTTTGGCCTGAAGCCTCAGTTTGGCCTGCTGCTTCCCCTGCTTCTAGGCACCGACGGTAGCCAAAAAATGTCGAAGTCTCTAGGTAACTACGTAGGGCTTCAGGAAGATCCCCTAAGCATGTATTCCAAGCTCGAAAAAGTTCCCGATGCCCTTATCGACGATTACTTTGAGCTGCTTACCCCTCTCGATCTCAAAACCCTGCCCGAGGAACCACGCGATCGCCAAAAAATGCTGGCCTTAGACGTCACTTGTCAGTTCCACGGCGAGGCAGCGGCCCGGCAAGCGCAACAAGCTGCCATTAGCTTGATCCAGGGTACTGGCGCAGCAGCAGGCGTACCCGAATTTTCGTTGACCCAGGTCAACTTCCCGGCCAAGCTGTTCTACCTAGTCGGCGCTACCAATCTGTGCGCCAGCAGCAGCGAGGCTCGTCGTCAGATTCAAGGCGGTGCCGTTAAGCTCGATGGCGAAAAGATAACTGATCCCAATCAAGAATTTGCCGCCGCCGATCAGGTCACAGGCAAAGTTGTTCAAGTGGGTAAAAAGAAGTTCGTTCGGCTAGTGCCCTAAATCCTTAGCTGTTCCTAACCTCGTCAAGCGAGCAAGAGCTACAAAAATGCGGCCTGCTGAGCAGTCAGCAGCTGTTTTATGCCCAGCTCACCCAGCTCTAAAAGCTGATTCATCTGCTGGCGGCTAAAGCTGCCCTCTTCAGCAGTACCCTGTACTTCAATAATATTGAGGCTCTCATTCAGCACCACGTTGAAGTCTACGGCAGCAGCGACATCTTCGTCGTACTGCAAATCGAGAAAAACGTCGTTCTCGATCAGGCCCACCGATACGGCAGCCACACTATGTACTAGGGGCGATCGCGCCAGCGTCCCCTGCGCTACCAAGCCCTGTATCGCGTTCTGTAGAGCTACATATCCCCCTGTAATTGAAGCCGTGCGGGTGCCAGCATCAGCCTGAAGCACATCAGCATCTACTAATAGAGTGCGCTCGCCTAGCAGCTCAAAATCGAGGGCCGATCGCAGGCTACGGCCAATCAGGCGCTGAATTTCCTGAGTTCGGCCCGATAGTTTCATCAACTCGCGAGACTGGCGCTGGGGAGTTGCCCCAGGCAGCATGCGATACTCTGCCGTTAGCCAGCCTCGGCCTGTCCCCTGGAGAAAACGGGGTACCCCCTCTTCTATCGAAACGGTACACAGCACCCGGGTATTTCCACACTGAGTCAGCACAGATCCTGCAGAGAAAGACGTAAATTCGCGCTCGAAGCTAACAGGCCTCAGCTCACGGGGTTGTCGACCGTCTGGACGTTGCCAAACCATAGAGGGTGCCTAAATTGACCTCATTAGAATACAGCACTCGATCCTGAGCAGCCGGTTTTTTTTGCTTCTTCCATCGCCAGCCCTAGGGCTGGCAATCCATACTTTTCCGCTTGGGTGCATCTGTACTTCGTAATACATGTAGAGTAATTTGTTGATTTTCGCTCGATGAATCACGCTATATTTAGCCCAGGCACAAGGCTGCCCCAATTTCGTAGTCTGCTCTAGGCTGTTCTATTTTTGGCGTGGCCAATGAGCAGCTGCTATTCCTCGCCTCCGCTATAATCGCCCATGGTTTCCCAGCTCAAGCCTTTTTCCTTTGGCCCCTCTGCCCCCTCTATCGTTCGTCATCCTCTATTGGAAACGGTAGAGGGTACCATACAGGTCTTCACCGCTGTACACCGCAGCTTTTTCACCAACGTCATGGTTCAGGCCCTGCGTATCGCTGACCAGGGCAAGGCGGTGCTAATTGTGCAGTTTCTGAAGGGTGGCATTCACCAGGGGGCAACCCAGCCTATGCAGTTTGGCCAAAACCTCGACTGGATACGCGCCGATATGCCTCGCTGCATTCACGACCCAGAGGTGAGCGCCAGCCAGCGAGCGGCGATCAAAGACCTGTGGCTGCATACAAGGGCCGCGATCGCCCACGGCCGCTACGGCCTTGTGGTGCTAGATGAGCTCAGCCTGGCGGTCAACTATGGCTTAATTCCAGCTCAAGATGTCGTAGATCTTCTTCACCAGCGCCCTCCCCAGGTTGACATCATTTTGACTGGTCCCGATATGCCAGATGCCTTACTGGACGCAGCCGACCAGGTGACAGAATTTCGTCGTAATAACTTGTCTTAACCCCTCGAGCGCCCAAAGCCATGATCAAGAACGACGCCTGGATTGCCGAAATGGCCCATAAAGGCATGATCGATCCTTTTCAGCCTGCGCTGGTGCGGCAGCTAGACCTAGCTGAAAAAGGTTTAGCGCAGCCGGTCATCAGCTACGGACTGTCCTCCTATGGCTACGATATTCGCCTTTCATCAGCAGAGTTCAGAATCTTTCGCCATATTCCTGGCACAGTGGTCGATCCCAAAAACTTTAGTCCAGCTAACCTAGAGCCTACCGACTTAAAACGTGGCGAAAGCGGTAGCTACTTTATTTTGCCCGCCCATTCCTACGGCCTAGGGGTTGCCCTCGAAAAAATTTCTGTGCCCAATAATATCAGCGTAATCTGCATTGGTAAGTCAACCTATGCTCGCTGCGGCATCATTGCTAATCTCACCCCTGCCGAAGCCGGTTGGCGAGGTCACCTTACCTTAGAGTTTTCCAATTCTTCTAGCGCCGACTGTCGTATTTACGCAGGCGAGGGCGTAGTGCAGCTCCTCTTTTTTGAGGGAGAGCCCTGTCAGGTCAGCTACGATACTCGCCGAGGTAAATACCAAGATCAATCTGAGCAGGTTACCTTAGCGCGGATCTGAACAAATCGGTTCCGAGTTTTCTCTTTAGCCCCTGTGAAGTCAAGTAACGGTGCTTGGGGGTTAGGCTGCGATAGGAGTACGTGACCGTGAAACCTTCTCTAGAAGCTTTGCAAGGCGGCTTGGTGGTCTCGTGCCAGGCCCCTTTTGATTCGCCGCTGCACAATGCTGAGGTCATTGCCGCCATGGCCAAGGCGGCTCTCAATCGAGGGGCCGTTGCGGTTCGTATTGATAGCCCTGAGCACATCAAAGCCGTGCGATCGCGCTGTAGCCAACCCATCATCGGCCTGTGGAAGCAGGTTATAGCCCCTTCGGCGGTGTATATCACCCCCCAGTTCCATCACGCCGAGGCCGTAGCCCAGTCCGGTAGCGATATCATTGCCGTCGATGCTACCCAGCGCCCCCGACCCAATGGCGAAACTCTCCCTCAGCTCATACAGGGTATTCACGAACGGCTGGGCAAGATCGTCATGGCCGATGTTGACACTCTTGACAACGCGCTGCGGGCTATAGACGCCGGGGCAGACTGCGTAGGCACCACGCTCTTTGGCTATACCGATGAAACCAGGCACGAAGTGCCGCCCGGCTTTGACCTGCTCAAATCAACGGTCGCCCACTGCCCTGTCCCCGTTATTTGTGAAGGAGGCGTTGCTTCCCCAAGCCAGGCCCGTCAGGCGTTCGAACTGGGAGCCTATGCGGTTGTCGTTGGTACCGCTATCACTGGAATCGATAGCCTAGTGACTGACTATATCGAAACTATCAAGCAGTCCTGAAACTAAAGGCTGGGGCAAACAAGTTCAAACTTGTCTACCCCAGCCCTAGTAACCTAAGCTCGAGTCAAGCAGGTTAGCAAAACACTACATCGCTGAGCCTACGCCGCCATAGGATCCGTAGAAAAACAGCCCTACTACCACCAAGATGCCTGTACCGGCAACGGTAGCTACGATCCATAAAGGGATCTTTCCACTCTGAAGCATGACCTTGACCTCCTACTAAATCTGGTAAGTAACCTCGTCAAGCCCAGCAGTGAAGTTTGACCCGTAGTGAACTACAGACTTCACGCTGAACTTGTACAACTCAACACAGCCTAAGTAAATAGCGATCGACACTTCGGCAAAACGCCTAGCTTAGTTAAAGAAGTAGCTAGAAAACAGCAGGCCCAGCACAAAAACCATCAGCAGGCCCAAAAATAGGGATGTGCGGTTTAGCTCTACAGGTTGCTTGTTGGGATTTGGAGAACGTTCCATGAATTTATTTTATCGTTGGATAAACTGCATTGCCGCAATGGCACCGAGGAAAAAGACGCTGGGCACCCCTAGGGTGTGGACAGCCAGCCAGCGCACAGTGAAGATCGGGTAGGTGATCTGCTCGTTAGGAGAATTGCTTTGCATAGGTCAATCAAAGGTTGGAATAGCTAAAGCGTTATCGATTTGAGAATGTGTCGATCTGATCTTTCGCCTCAAAGCGATCGGTCACAATCGGCAGCTGCATTTGGTTGTCGGGATAGTAATCATTGGGCCGGGGAGTGCCAAAGGCATCGTAAGCCAAGCCAGTGCTGACAAACAGCCAGCCCGCGATAAACAGCATGGGGATAGTAATGCTGTGAATAATCCAGTAGCGAATACTGGTTACGATGTCGCCAAAGGGGCGCTCCCCTGTAGTACCTGCCATGTCAACGTCTCCTCTCTGAACACGAAGAATCTAACCTAATCATAGAGAACGCTGGAAACCCTAACAAGCTATTTCAGCTAAGATCCCCGGATTTCCCTAGGCCATCTCAGGCTGATACCTGAGAATAGTGCCCTGCTGACCTAGAATGAAGCCTTTCTCTGGGCTAGTAAACTTCACTCTATAGAAGTTTGACGGCACATCTCCCATAGACTTGTCCTTGTACCAAGTTTCACCGCTGTCGAAGCTACACAGCAGGTTACCACCACCACCCGTAACCCATACCTCATTAGAAGTGCGAAAAGCCATGTCGAGTAGCCCCCAACTCGTCGAAAACTCAGGGCTTATAGCCTCGGTGAAGTCATCTGAAGCGCGGGAGTTGGAAAAGCGCACCTGACCGCCTCGGGCAATTACCCACAGCTTACCGTCCTTATCAAACCCCATGTTCTGTAGACGTCTAGAATTCGGGCGATTGTGAGGAATCCACTGGTCTTGTCCCACAGCCCAAGTCGAGTAGAAGTTACCCCGCGATGACACCGCCACGTAGCGTCCATCCTCGGAGCGCACCATGTTACGCACTACCCCAACCGCGCCTTGAACCAGTGCCTTCCAGGTACGTCCGCCATCCTCCGTAAGATAAATAGCTCCGATGTCAGTAGCCAGCTCAGCCGATTTAGAGCCTAGAGCTGTAACTAAGAAGGGCGAACCCGGCAGCTCCTTACTTAGGGGTACGTTTTCCCAGGTCTTTCCCCCGTCGCTCGTGTGTAAGAGCACCGATGGAATACCCGTAATCCAGCCCTCGTCCCCCTGGAAGTCAACGGAAGTAAACGTGTAGGGCTGGTCTCCCAGCGCTAGCTCACGCACTTTCCAGGTGTCGCCCCCATCCCGGCTCTCAAGCAGCGCGTTACGACTACCCACAATCCAGCCGTGGTCAGGATCCTGAGTAAACGCCACATCAGACAATGTCGACTCAACTGGCACCTGGATAGCTTCCCAGGGATGCACATCTGCGTCTGCCAAAAAATAACTAGAACAACCGGTTGCCAGAGCTACGGCCATCAGCACTACCAGTCCTCTTCTTAACCAGTCAAACGCAGCATGCATAGGTAACTTAAGTCCGTACTTGCTAAACAAAACTCAATCCACAATACCGTTGATAGCCAATTCCCGCTGTGCGAGACGCTTCGTACCCCTCTTAATTCAAATCTCGACCACACTACTTCAAACCGTAGAGGCTAATGAAGAATAAGAAACCCAGAGCTAAAGCACTAAAAATCAGGATGTTTTTCTGCCCAGGTGTCAAACGATTGCCCCCCAAGCCGTAGTTCAAGTTCTCCTTGAACCCAGAAGGCGCGCCCGCTGGCCCGACATTACTAAACTGCTTCCTTGGAGCGCTGCACACTGGACAACGCCAGTTCAGTGGGAGTTCTTCAAAGGCAACGCCTACGGGAACATTAGCCTGGTCGTCCCCCTTTGTCGGTTCGTAGGAATAGCCACAGGCCCGACACTCGTAGCGATCCATATCCTGAGGAGAAACAACCGCCTTTGCGGAGTCGCCCTCAGTCACCTCTGACTGTTCAGAAACTATCGGGTCTACAGGTTCAAGTGAGTCAGCTATAGGGTCAGATTCAGTACTCATATGCTTTGGGCACCTATACAGCCAGCAAGAACAGTCAGGATAATCGACGAAACCCCTGCCCACTAACATGCCCGTCAGTCCACGGGCAGAACGTTCGTTGTAAACAATTATGACATACGCATGTCGCCACTCTCATCTTGCTTGTCCTTGTGATGCTACTGAAATCTTTCGATAGCCTGCTAATTGCTCCCTTATCACTGGTTTTTTCGGTAAAGTGGCCTAAGATAACATTCGAGGCCCACAGGCTGCTGAATTCAAGCTTGGGCTACACGCTTGCTCACTGGCCTTTCTCATTGGTGAACCCGTGTTCGTTTTATCCGGCTACGAATACTTCTTAGTCTTTCTGCTGGTGTCCTGCTTGGTGCCCGTAGCAGCCTTGACTGCATCTAAGCTGTTGCGACCTGTCAGCCGTGGGCCAGCTCGCAGAACTACCTATGAATCTGGCATGGAGCCCATCGGCGGAGCCTGGATTCAGTTCAACATTCGCTACTACATGTTTGCTCTAGTCTTTGTTGTCTTCGATGTAGAGACTGTGTTTTTGTATCCTTGGGCAGTAGCTTTTAGTCAGCTAGGCCTGCTAGCCTTTGTAGAGGCACTAGTTTTTATTGCTATTCTCGTTGTCGGTCTTGTGTACGCCTGGCGTAAAGGAGCCCTTGAATGGTCTTGAACCCTTCTGCAGCTGGTAATAAGGTTTCTCTGGCACCGGGTGAAAGCCTGGCCAATCCCGTAGCCCCGCCTTCTGTCACCCATGGGTTATCGGAAAATGTCATCCTAACGACGGTAGATGACCTCTACAACTGGTGTCGGCTGTCTAGTCTGTTCCCTCTGTTGTACGGTACAGCCTGCTGCTTTATCGAGTTTGCGGCTTTAATCGGCTCTCGGTTTGATTTTGACCGCTTTGGGTTGCTGCCTAGGGCTAGTCCTAGGCAGGCAGATCTAATCATCACTGCTGGCACTGTCACCATGAAGATGGCCCCAGCTCTGGTAAGGCTTTACGAACAGATGCCTGATCCTAAATACGTTATTGCAATGGGCGCATGTACCATCACCGGGGGCATGTTTAGCAGTGACTCTCCCTCCGCAGTGCGCGGGGTCGACAAACTTATTCCTGTTGATGTTTACATCCCCGGATGCCCACCCCGTCCCGAAGCTATCATCGACGCGATTATCAAGCTTCGCAAGAAAGTAGCTACAGAATCGATGCAAGATAGGGCTTATACCCTACAGACCCATCGTTTCTACGAGCGCAGCCATAGTCTTAAGGCAGTACCTCCCATCCTGACGGGCCACTATCTCCAAACTGGCACTCATACTACACCTCCCAAAGAACTGATGGAGGCTATGGGTATGGACATGTCCGAAACGGTTGCTGAGCTTGCCCCCGAAACCGAGGAAATTCAATCGTAATGGCTGAATCAGAATCTCAAGCCTCCTCTGCTGAATCGACTCCTATGCCTGACCCGGAGAATGGAGCTCCCTTAGCAGAGGCTGGCGCTGTCTCAAGCTGGTTAACAGAAAATGGGTTTGATCATGGCCTGGCTCCTAAGGATCATTTGGGTATAGAGATTATCACTGTGGAGCCACAGTTTCTCATTCCCATATGCACAGCGCTATACGCCTACGGCTTTAACTATCTTCAGTGTCAAGGAGCCTACGATGACGGCCCTGGCAAAGATTTAGTAAGCTTCTACCACCTGACTAAGGTAAGTGACAGCGCTGAGCGTCCAGAGGAGGTCAGAGTGAAAGTATTCTTGCCCCGCAGTAATCCTCATCTTCCCTCCGTCTACTGGATTTGGAAGGCAGCTGATTGGCAAGAGCGCGAAAGCTACGATATGTATGGCATCGTTTATGAAGGTCATCCCAATCTCAAACGACTACTCATGCCCGAAGATTGGGTTGGCTGGCCCTTGCGCAAGGATTACATATCCCCCGACTTTTACGAGCTCCAAGATGCCTATTAGACGTATGAGGTTCTAAGAACAGTCAATTACCATTTGCTTGCCTCGCTTTTCTGCCGCTGCAACGC
>JBARUP010000107.1:0-8327 GCA_049645805.1 Nodosilinea sp. | reverse complement strand
TTGAAACTCCACCTCAAATTTATATTTTCTTCCCATTCTTTTTGAGTTTTCCCCAGGGTTTTCCCCAGGTTTAGCTAAGTTCTCCCCAGAAATGAACGAGACATTGGCACTTTGACTCAGCACCGTGAATCAAGGTTTTTAACAGGTACGTTTGCCCTAGTCGGCCGTGAGCACTACCAATAGCTTCAGCGGGGATCGCTGAAACCCCCAGCACCTCGTTAGAGAACAGAAATGACTAGCGGATTGTGGAGCGGTTGGCAAGATTGACATCCCCTGTCCGTCTAGTGACAATGGTTCGACCAGCTTGTGCAGCGCTTCTGCTTTAGCTCAGCGAGCGGCCTCTACATTCCCTATTTGTAAGGGATCCGGCCCGCTTAAAGAGCTAGCGGAGGCAGTATTTTGGCGTCTAATTTCAGATTGGGGAAGTGAAGATGAGTGAACAACCTATGGCGGCAATGGCATCGAGAATTAGCCTGAATGTTGAAGTGCCGGAGGAGCTATTTGAAGCAATACGAGACTATGTAGAGATTCATCCGACCTGGAGCCAGCATCGAGTCTTCTGTGCGGCACTGTCGCTATTTTTGATGCAGAACGGGATCAGCGATCGCCGCATTAACCGGCTTTACCTAGATACCGTGTTTGATTACGCCGCCTAAGCTGCCTGTGCTCTGACCAGCAGTACCACACTGCCGTGTTAGAACGGAGACACTCACTCTAGACTCAGCTAGTAGTGATGATCAGGCTGTTTTACTAAAACCTATAGGTTGGTGGGCCTGCTATACGGGCCCAGACCCACCAACCCGGCTCTGACTTTGTTCAATCGGTAAGTCAGTCAATATCTAGTAGGGACGGTTGCCCTATAGACAGCTGCCGACACAGCGCCTCTCCGCAAGAGGAGAACTTGAATCTACTAATACTCTAAGGGGCAGGGTCAAGGCGGATCAGCCGTCCGCTGGGGTCGTCTGTGAGTACATAGAGAAAACCATCTGGCCCCTGAGTTACAGTGCGTACTCGCTGACCGATAGAGATAGATGCTTCACTAACAACGCGGCCCTCGGCATCTAGCTCAATCCGCTTTACATCCTTAGACACTAGCCCACCGGCAAAGAGCTGTCCCTGCCATTGGGGATAGCGATCGCCCCGATACACCGCCAGCCCCGACGGCGCGATGGATGGAGTCCAATAGGTAACTGGATCGACCATCCCAGGACGCGACTGCTCGCTCGAAACAGGTCCGCCGGAATATTCTTCGCTGTAGGTAACCACCGGCCAGCCGTAGTTCTTTCCAGGTTCTAGCTGGTTGAGCTCGTCGCCACCCCGCGAGCCGTGTTCTGTAGACCACACCTGGTTGGTAATGGGATCGAGGGCTAATCCCTGGATGTTGCGGTGTCCGTAGCTCCAGAGCAGTGGGTTGGCTTCTGAATCGTTCACAAAGGGATTGTCGTCAGGAGCCTCACCATCGTCTGTTATACGCACGACCGAACCCAGCAGGGTCTGTCGGTTTTGGGCCTGAGCACGAATTAACTCACCGTCAAGCCGCAGCGGCGGATTACCGCCGTCACCAATAGCCACCAGCAGTGTCTCATCGGGCAGCCACAGCAGACGCGACCCAAAGTGCTGCCCGCCTGATTTATCGCGGTTGTTGGTAAAGATGACTGTCCAGTCGGTGAGGGTATCGCCCTCTAGGCGAGCGCGGGCAACCTGAGTACGGTTAGCCTGCTGGGTTCCGTCAGCGTAGGCTAGATAGACCAGGCCATTGTTTTCAAACCTGGGGTGCAGCGTGATGTCTAGCAGCCCCCCCTGACTCAGGGCCAGGACATCGGGCAGGCCAGCAATAGGAGTAGGTTCCAAAACACCATTGCTCACCCGACGCAGGCGTCCTGGGCGCTCGGTGATCAGGATGTCGCCGTTAGGCAGCCAAACGGCGCTCCAGGGGTGCTCTAGTCCTTCAACTAGGGTGACGGGGTTCACATCAACCACACGAGCAGGGGCAGCTTGAGCAGCTTCCTGGGCTGGTATAGCGCTGGTAGGCTCAGGACCCAGCTCGGCTAAACCACTGTTTGGAGTAGATACCGCGCAGCCAGCTAAAGTCAAGCCTGCGGCGAAAGGGGTCAAGAGCCTAAACCAATGAGTGTTCATAAGCGGTAAGTGTCTTAGACGTTGAGACTGAGGCGGCCTAAGTGCCGTTGAACCAGTACATACGCTCAAAAAGCAGATAGCAGCCACCCTCAATGAGGATGACTGCTATTACCATAGTCAGTCGGACTACAGAGTGGCTAGGCCGCCTCCGATTGCAGCGCTGAAAGCCGACACTAGAGCGGTGCCAAAGATCCACCAGGCGGCGGCGGCGGCGGCTTTGCGGGTATCTTCTACCTGACTCTCGACCTGATGACGCATTTCATTCAGGCGCTTCTCAACTTCATGCTCAAACTGCTCGGCTTTGCCTAAAGCTGTAGTCCGCACGTCTTCGACCTGGGCGATGACGCGCTGGGCATCGACTTCAGAGATGGAATCGTGGGAGCTCAAGAGCGCTACTAAGGTATTGCTATCTACCTGGTTGAGGCGATCGCGGAGAGCATCAAAACCAGCTTTCGGGTCGGACATCAGCTGCTGTAGGTCGCGCTTGATGCCATAGTAGTCAAGCTCGGGACGCTCTAGGGAGTCGAGGTACTGACGAATCCGATCTAGGATGCCGTCAATAACACCTTTTACCCGATCTTGCACCTGACGAATTTGCGCCACGAACTGATTCTGAACTTCTAGCACCCGATCAACAGCAGACTCAGCTTCAGCCTGGGTCATATCCGGGCGCTGAGCCAGCAGGGCCACCACGGTATCGCGATCGATGCTAGACAAGCGGGTCTGTAGCCTATCGGCCCCTAACCTAGGGTCTTGCAGCAGCAGCTTAAGGTCGCGCTTGATGCCATCGGGGTTGAGAGCAGCCTTATCGGTGTTGCGCAGGTAGTCCTCTAGGGCAACCTCAAAGGAGATCACCTGGTTCTGAGCGCGGCGAGCTAGGCGCTGAGGCAGCTTGAGCAGATCGCTTACAGAGGCTTGAAGATCGTCAATTGTCTGGTTGACCTCTGCGTCAGTCAGGTCACCTCGCTGGCTAAGCAGCTTCACCAGAGTATCGCGATCCATGCGGGAGAGGCGATCCTGGACAGCCTGAACACCAAGTTTTGGATCCTGGACTAGCAGTTCCAGATCGCGCTTGATACCGGCTGGGTTGAGCTCTGGCTTTCCAGTCTTCAGCAGGTATTTCTCAATCGCTGTGGTCGCTTCGTCATACTTAACCTTAGCCTGGGCAGTTAGGGCTGCCGGGGCGTTGACGGCTTGGTACCAGTTTGCCTCAACCTGATCAATAGTTTGCTGCACCTCAGCTTCACTGAGGTCGTTGCGCTGACTGAGCAGCTGCACTAGGGTATCGCGGTCAAACTGGGCTAGCCGCTGCCGCACTCGGTGCAGACCTACATTGGGCTCAGACAGCAGGGTCTGAAGGTCACCCCTAATGCCCTCAGGGTTGAGTTCGGCCTTGCCCGTAGAACGCAGGTAGTTTTGCACGGCTTGCCACTGATTGTCAACGCGGGCCGTGGCGGCGGCTTGAAGCCCTGAGGCATCGGCTTGAACGGTATTCAGCGTCCGCTCTAGGCGATGAGCGACTTGATCAACTTCGGCGACGCTGAGGTCACCTCGGGCCTGAAGAGCATCGCTGAAGACCACATGCTCGAAGGGTGCGTAGCGCGCGCTTAGTTCTTCGGCACTGGCGTAGGGGTCATCAATGACTTGGGCGAACCGGTCACCGCTGTCGCTAGCCAGCAGATCATCGCGAGTAGATCGCTGGATGAAGGTGTAGATTCGAGTCTGTAGAGCCTTAGCTGCCTCAATGCGGTAGCGCTCAGACACCTCGGCCAGTACGTGCCGACGAACATCCTCAAGCTGAGTAGACACCTGGAAGATTTCCTGCTGAGTGAGCAGACCCCGCTGGGCCAGAATATCGGCGAAGAAAGTGCGATCGAGCGATAGAAGAGCCTGGCGCATCTGGCCAGGATTGGCGGCGGGGTCATAGATAACCTGCCAGAAATCTTCTTTCATCCGCTGGGGCTGTAGCTGCCAGGGGTAAGCACTAGACAGATAGGCCTCAACGTCAGCTTTGACTACGCTGTAAACCTCATTCTCCTTACCGCCAGTAGCCGCAGCTACCGTATCACCAACCTGGCCCTGGGCCTGCTTGAGCTGACCGACAATATCGGCCATGTCTAGATCAGAGAGGTCAAGGCGCTGCATCAGCATGCCTGACAATAGTCCCATCCCCTGCTGCACCCAGCCAGACGACTGATCGTCTCCTGACTGACGGTTTTCTGAGAGCACTTGGTCAAGGCGATCGCGCAGCTTACCCGATACTAGGTCATCGCGCTGGGCAGACTTTAAATAGTCGGCTAGCTGGGCTATAGAATCGCTCTCTGGAGCTTGTCCCACAGCACGACTCCAGCTTTGATACAAGCGATCGGCAATGCGACGAGTTTCTTTGGCGGATAGGTCGGTGCGACGGCCAACTAGTTCCTCAAAAGCACCCCGGTCGATCTGGGCTAGGGCATCGCGATCGGCCTGGGTTGTAACCCCAGATTCTTGCAGCAGTCGCTCGAACTCGGACTCTAAAGCAGCGGTATCTACGCTTGGCGACTGCAAGCCGGACAGATACTCGCGCAGAGTGTCCTTAATATCCGTATCATTCCAACCAGCCATGAGCTCCTGACGCACGGCGGCGGCGGTGGCTTCGGCAGTAGAGACAACCTGACTGCTAGCAGCACGAGCACCTACAGCAGATGCTGCAGTGCCCATCAGAGCCTGAAAGCTAGACGTAGCGGTTTTTACCACTGACCCTGCCAGGGAACCAACGGTAGTGGAACTCACCCAAAACAGCAGGCAAAAGTAGGTTCCCCAAATCACTAGGCCAGTAATAGCCCCAAGCAGGGCACTGCTGTAGAGGCTCAGCTTAACGGCTAAAAGACAGGCAAAGAACAGAGCCAAGCACACCGTGATCAGGGTCCAAAGACCAACGGCGGTGGTGATAGGCGGGCCACTGCTGCTGCCGCTACTACTAGAGCGGCGGCTGGAGTTACTCTGTCCAACTACGGAAATGCCGACGGCCACCGATAGGTTGGTTAGCAAGAGCTGAAACCCAAAGGCCAAAACTATCCCTGACAACAGGGCGATAAAGAACTGAGGCCCCGAGAAAATAAGGGCCGCATCCTCTGGAGTTGTGATTTGTGGGTCCGGCAGCTGAATCAGAGGCAGCCAACCCGTACCCTGTTCCTGTAGCCCACTCAACCATCCAATCATCTTGGGTTTATCTCTCTGCTCTGCCCTCTAATCAGACAGGTTTTTCTATCGGGTAGCATCTGGCAAGGGGGGTATTTCGTTAGACAGAGAGCGGGGGGAGGAATTCAGCGGACCGATAGTAAAGGAAAACAGTGAAGAAAGTGAGGGAGATCAGGTGGCCAACGCTCCTTCACTCAAGCGTTGGCCTTTCCAAAATCTCAATGAAGCCCACATAGAGGCACTGCTAGCTATCGGAGCCGTTACCAGCCCAGGGGCGACGCAGGTGCCGAGGTAGGTGAGAACAGTCGTTGAGCCGACGAACAAAGGGACCGTAGTCCATTAGCTCAACTAAGGAAACGGCGGCAACAGGCATAGCCAGGCGATCGCGGTATCGTCCTACATCAACTCCCAGCAGGGTACACAGCATAATCCGTAGGGTAGCTTTATGAGAAACCACGAGCACGTCGCCATCAGGGTAAGCTTCCTCGATCTCGGCCAGCACATTGGAGCTGCGCCGAGCGACTTGTATACCCTTTTCACCCTCGGTAGGAGTATTCCAAGCGGGGTCGGCTAGCCAGCGGATGTAGTCGTCGTGAAAGCTAGCGTTAACTGTCGCCGGGGTCAGCCCCTCCCACTGGCCGAAGGATAGCTCGCGCAGGCTAGCCCGGTGCTGCACGGTCAGGCCAGTAGTTTGACACAGGGGCTGCACCGTGGCGGCGGCGTGACTCAGAGGGCTACAGAAAATAGCTTTCCAGTCGATGTGATAGTAGGCCTTGGCAAAATAGTCTGCCATCTGCTGACCATGGGCCGTTAGCGCTACCTCATCCCGGCTGCAATAGCGGCCTGTTCGGCAGTACTCGGTTTCGGCGTTGCGGAGTAGGTAAAGCCTTAGGGGCATAGGGCGCTTTTCCTCAGGTGCAGGGGAGCGATCGCAGCTGATCGCTCAGGTGCGAGCGATCGGCAATGGTGTGAAACAGAGGTCCCCGCGGCCCCAGTTCTACAACGCTGACGGCGGCCACGGGCATATCTAGACGATC
The DNA here is from genome assembly GCA_049645805.1 of Nodosilinea sp. GTDB lineage: Bacteria > Cyanobacteriota > Cyanobacteriia > Phormidesmidales > Phormidesmidaceae > Nodosilinea. The sequence continues at coordinate 1,971 of JBARUP010000107.1, read as the reverse complement.
GCGGTAGCGGCCCACATCAATGCCTAGCAGGGTGCACAGCAGAATGCGGATGGTGGCTTTGTGGGACACCATCAAGATATGGCCACTGGTATGAGTGCGCTCAATTTCGTCAAGCACCTGAGCTGAGCGGCGGGCGATATCCACCGCTCGCTCGCCCCCCACTGGCGCATACCAGGCCGGATCGGTTAGCCAGGCCACGTACTCGTCGTGATGCTCACGATCAACGGCTGTCGGGTGCATGCCCTCCCAGCGGCCGTACATCACCTCGCGCAGCCCGTCGCGTAGCTGCATATCTAAACCCACCGACTCGCACAGTGGCCGAGCCGTTTCCACAGCCCGCCGCAGGGGGCTAACGTAGGCCGCCGTCCAGGGTAAATGAGCGTAGGTGGTGGCGAACTCATGGGCCATTGAGACCCCTTCAGGGGTCAGGCCAGGATCATTTTCGGGCATACCGCAGTACCCACCCGTGAGGCTATAAGCCGTCTGGCCATGGCGCAAAAAATAGAGGAAAACTCCCATCGGTGCCTGACGCTAACAATAGTGCGGCGTCCACTCAAATATGGACTGTACTCCTGCCCTAGGGGCAGCATGTCCACCAGCTAAGGACTGTTCACTCTTAATCTAACTTACGCGCCAGTCAACTCCAGAACAGGTTCAGACTTATGAGTAATCTTTGAGTAATCTTGCCGAGGCGGCTCTACTCGGGGGCTATCCTGTCGCCTTTTGATCTAATATCATCTCACCTACTCCAAGTCCCGCCGCCCCTCTAGCGCCCGCGCTAGGGTAACTTCGTCGGCGTACTCCAGATCGCCCCCCATGGGCAAACCAAAGGCAATCCGGGTCACCCGCGTAAAGGGCTTGAGCAGCTGCCCCACGTAGAGAGTCGTGGTGTCACCTTCGATGCTGGGGCTGATGGCCATAATCACTTCCTGAGTGCTCTCTTTGTTCACCCGGTGCACCAGGGGACCAATATTTAGCTGCTCAGGGCCGATGCCATCCATAGGCGAAATCAGACCGCCCAGCACGTGGTAGCGGCCCCGATACTCACGAGTTCTTTCGATGGCGATCACGTCGCGCGAGTCGGATACTACGCAGAGGGTGTTAAGGTCGCGGTTAGTAGCCCTACAGATGTCGCACACCGGATCGGCTGACAGATGAAAACACACCGAACACTGCCCCACCTGAGCTTTGGCATCGAGCAGCGCCTGGGCCAGAGCCTGGACTTCGGCCTGGGGCCGCTTGAGAATGTGCAGCGCCAGGCGCTGGGCTGACTTGGGACCGACCCCCGGCAGCCGCTGAAATTCTTCGATTAGTCGCGCCAGGGGACGAGTATAGATGGGGCCAGGCTCCTTGCACCGCTGAGAGTATATCTATCTGTATCTATCTAAATTGTACGTGTAAGGCTAGGTGTGTAAGGTTAAGTGTATGGCAGATTTAAGCGGCATGTGGCTGGGCACCTACTGGCAGCAGGACGTTCCTACTCGCTTTGAGGCCACCCTGGTACAGGGTGACAATACGCTAAGCGGCAGCATTCTAGACGACGGCTCTCTGGGTGAGGCCCGACTGAGCGGCACGGTTTCGGGCCGTCAGGTGCGGTTTGTGAAGCGTTACCTAACCTCAACCCAGACCTCTATTGACTATGCTGGCACTATTTCAGAAGACGGTAATCACATTACTGGGCAGTGGAGCATTTCTAGATTTGATGCTGGCCCCTGGGAAGCTCACCGCAGCGAAGACGACCTGAGCGCAAGCTGGCAAGCCCTGCTAGAGCAGAGTTTAGGGCGAAATTTGGTGACAACGGCTAGATAAGGCGCAAAAGGCGCAGCGTGCGCTAGTTGGGATGCTTCAGCTTGGAGCACTTACTCTCGATCGCAGGGCCGCTTCGCTGGCGCTGCGATCGAGAGTGGTTAGGGCTATTCAACACCTGCTTAGCCATAGCGACTTTGGGCTAAAGGTTGCTCCAGCTAAAGC
>JBARUP010000106.1:0-14957 GCA_049645805.1 Nodosilinea sp. | reverse complement strand
CTCTGGCTGCGACGCGATCGTGAATCTAGCTGGAGCACCGATCTCAGAGCGATGGAGCGACGAGCACAAGCGCGCCATTATGGACAGCCGTAAGGTAGGAACCGACAAGCTAGTCGAGGCCTTGGCCAAGACCGAGCCAAAACCAGCAGTTTGGATCAATGCCTCGGCTATCGGTTATTACGGCACCAGTGAAACCGCCACCTTTGATGAAGCTAGCAGCCCCATTGACCATGACTTTCTCTCCCAGGTGTGCCAGGCTTGGGAAAGTGCAGCTCAGCCGGTCAAAGACTACGGTGTTCGCTTAGTTATTTTGCGCCTTGGAATTGTGCTGGGCATGGGCGGGGCGGTAGCCAAAATGCTGACCCCCTTTCGCATGTTTGCTGGAGGGCCAATCGGTAGCGGTCAGCAGTGGTTTTCGTGGATTCACCGCGACGACTTAGTCAATCTAATCATTCAGGCCCTGCAAGATCCGCAGATGGAAGGCATCTACAACGCTACCGCCCCAAACCCCGTGCGCATGGCCGAATTTTGCAAAGCCTTGGGCAGCGTGCTCAATCGTCCTTCTTGGCTACCCGTACCCGACTTTGTGCTAGAAGCCATTCTGGGCGATGGGGCCCAGGTCGTGCTAGAAGGGCAGCAGGTATTGCCCACGCGCACTGAAGCCAGCGGATTTACCTACCACTATAAGCAGGTCAAAGACGCTCTGGTCGATATTGTTTAAGCCTACCCCCTACGCCTAAATACAGAAACACGCCATGGATCTTGGTGATCTGCGTCGCGACTATACCCAGCGCGGACTAGACTGGGCTGACCTTGACCCCGACCCCTTTGCTCAATTTGAGCTGTGGTTTCAGCAGGCCCGTGAAGCTGAGCTACTGGAGCCTAACGCTCTAGTGCTGTCCACCGTTTCAGCAACGGGTGCGCCCTATCAGCGGACGGTACTGCTTAAGTACTTCGATCGCAACGGCTTTGTTTTCTTCACCAACTATGGCAGCCGCAAAGCGCAGAACATCGCGGCCAATGCCCAGGTGTCAATGCTGTTTCCGTGGTACTCCCTAGAGCGACAGCTGGCGATCGCAGGCACCGCCAGCAAAATTTCGACGGCAGAATCACTCAAATATTTCTCGTCGCGGCCTCGGGGTAGCCAGATAGGGGCCTGGGTCTCGCAGCAAAGCAGCGTTATCGCCTCGCGACAGCTGCTAGAAAGGCAGTTTGAACACGTGACAGAGAAGTTCCACAATCGAGAGGTGCCGCTGCCAGACTTCTGGGGCGGCTACCGCGTCAGGCCAACCAGTTTTGAGTTTTGGCAGGGACGCCCCAGCCGTCTGCACGATCGCTTCTTGTACTCTCAGAGTAAGGAAGAATGGGTTATCAACCGTCTATCGCCCTAGACCAGCAGACTAAAGTCAACCCGCTCGTAAATATCCATCATGGGCAGGCGGGCATTGGTAATCGCCAGCTCTACCACCGAGTCAAGCCCTGACTCGGTGGTCATACCCCAGAGATTTTCTTCTGCTCGGTAGAGCTGCTCGACTCGAGCCTCCGTTTGATGCACTAGCACATAGGCCTGTAGGTAAGGGATTGTTCTACAGCGGCGAAACGCACCGCCGCGCTTCGCTAGATTGGCCGCGTCTACGCAATAGTCAGTAGAGTTGGCCAAAATTTCAAAGATCACGCAGGGGTTGAGCACTCGATTGTCTTGGCCATCGTGCAGCAGAGGTTCACCAGCCACAACCATTAAATCGGGATACACGCCCAGTCCCTGCTGGGGTAGCCAAACCTGCACGCCTCGGGGCAGCACCTCGTAAAGACTTTGGCCGCAGGTAACGTCCATAAGACGCATCAGGTTGCGTAGAATGCGGCCCTGGTTAACCGACCCATCACTCATACTCAGCCTCAGTTTCGCCCCCTACCACCACATTGCGAATGCGGAGGCTAGGGCCGCCACAGCCTACAGGCAGCCCGTTTTGTCCCCCCTTGCCGCAGCCGCCTGACTCATCCCAGTAGAAGTCATCGCCAATCGCTTCAATATCGGCCAGGGTACGAAACACGTTGCCCGACAGGGTAACATCGCGCACTGGCTCGGCTAGCTGACCCTTGCGGATCATCCAGGCTTCCCCAGCGGTGAAAGTGAACATTTCGCCGTTGGTCATGCCCTCTAGCCAGTTGCGGGCATAGATACCTTCTTTGATGTCGGTAAACAGATCGTCAACGGGGGTTGTCCCACGCTCAATCCAGGTGTTAGTCATGCGCACTAGAGGCGAGTAGTGGTAGTTAAGACAGCGGGCGTTGCCGGTGGGCTGCTCTCCCAGCCTGCCTGCCGTTTCACGGGAGTGCAGCCGCCCCACTAGCACTCCATCTTGAATCAGCTGAGTGGTCGTAGCGGGGGTGCCTTCGTCATCGTAGAAATAGCTGCCTCGGTGACCTTCGGGGGCAGCCCCATCAAAAATTTGTAGATGGTCAGGGCCAAATCGACGGCCCAGGCTCATCGACTCTAGCAGGTCAGGATTTTCGTAGGCCATATCGGCCTCAGACAGGTGCCCAAAGGCCTCGTGGACAAACAGGCCGGTCAGCACTGGGTCGATGACCACGTCGTAGGCGGCTCCCCGCACGGAGGGGAGCGCCAGGGACGCGACAGCCCGTTGAGCGGCTTCCATTACCTGATTGTCTAGGTTCTCCAGGTCCTCATAGGCCTTGCGCGAGCCCGTAGTCTCACGTCCGGTTTGGACGATATCGCTATCGCGGGCGGTGGCCGCAAAACGCATTTCCATATCTGACCAGGCCTGATCGATGAGAGTCCCTTCAGAGGTGGCCAGCAGCACCCGCTGGGTTACATCGCCGTAGCGCACGGAGGTAGTAGCAATACGATTATCTACGCTCTGCAGCAGACCGGCGTAGTGGCTACAAAGCAGCTTCTTGCGCCCCAGGGAAATAGAGCGTGGATCAGTACCCACTAGGGGCAGGCAGCGAGTGATCTGTACAGGCTCAATCGGTGCTAACAGGGTTTCATCGTGGCCCACTAGGCGAGCGGCATCAACCGCCGCTTCCACGCAGGAGACCAGACTTTCCAAGTCGTTAAAGCTGGCAAAACCCCAGCCGCCTCGACAGCAGGCCCGCACGTGGCCCCCGATCGCGATCGCCTCACTGAGGGTCTCAGTCTTCCCCCCCCGCAGAAAAATATTGGTACCCTCCGACTGCTCTAGGCGGATGGCTAGGTAGTCTACGCGCGGTCCCCAGCGATCGCACAGTTCCTGCAATCGGGTCTTTGCCTGGTCAATTGCCGCCGCCATGGCTACATCCCCGCTATTTTTTCCAAATGTAGCATTCAGAAGCTCCTGCTCCCAGATTAAGATCACAGGCTAAAATCACAGGTATGACTACCGATTTTGACTACACCCTGCCCCCGGCCGTGCGCCGTATCTCAGGCTCCTTCCGCGTGGTGGGCTGGGTCAGCTTTTGGGTTCAGGTTGTGCTGGCGGCCATCTCTAGCCTGGTGCTGCTGTTTGCCCTAGTGAATTTGGGAGCGCGATCGGGCCAGGCTGGCAACCCAGGCAACGGCGTAGGGCTGCTGTTTGCTGTTTTAGGGCTAGTGGCTGTTTACTTCAGCACCTTCTGGGCCTTTCGCTATACCCGAATAGGTCGGGGGCTGCGCAGCCGCGATATTGACAAGCGCCCCAGCCCAAAGGATGCGCTTCAGGTTCTGCGTCTAGGCACTACAGTCAGCATGGTAGGAATGCTGATCACGCTATTTGGCAGCCAGGCATTAATTGGGTCGCTGCTGGGCAAGGCGCTAGCGCAGCCCCAGGGGGGAACGGTATTTGTGCCCGGCAACATCAATCAATACGTAGAAGCCTTCGACATTTTTGTGGTGCAGGCCAACACCAACACGCTGCTGGCCCACTTTGTATCGCTATCGGCAACGCTGTGGCTGCTGCGCACGGTAAATCGCGCCTAGGCCATCACCATACCGCCATCGACGTTGAATACCTGTCCTGTGATGTAGGCCGCCGCTGGGTCTGCCGCTAAAAATTTCACCATACCGGCAATGTCATCGGGTCGGCCAAACCGCCCTAGAGGAATAAACTTAAGAATTTCGTCGGTGTTGGTCAAACCGCCGGTCATGTCGGTTTCGATAAAGCCGGGGGCTACGGCATTGGCGGTTACACCTCGACTGGCCAACTCTTTAGCTACGGTTTTGGTAAACCCAATCACCCCGGCCTTAGCCGCGCTGTAGTTAGCCTGGCCAGGGTTACCCATCTGCCCTGCTACCGAGGCGATGTTGATGATGCGCCCCGATCGCTGCTTCAGCATCAGCTTAGCCACCGCGCGGGTGCACAAAAATACTCCGGTCAGGTTGATGTCAATCACGGCCTGCCAGTCTTCGGGCTTCATGCGCAGCAGCAGGGTATCGCGGGTAATACCCGCGTTGTTGACCAATACGTCGACCCGGCCATACTTTTCTACAGTGCCGCTAATCAGCGCATCGACCTGCTCGGCTTTGGAAACGTCTGCCTGGAGGGCGATCGCGCTACCGCCATTGTCAATAATATGGGCGACGACCTCCTCAGCAGCGCTGCTAGAGCGGGCGTAGTTGACAGCAACTTGAGCACCAGCACCAGCAAGGGCGATCGCTACCGCCCGCCCAATGCCTCGTGAGGCCCCTGTAACGACCGCAACCTGGCCCTGAAGGGATGGGGATGATGTACTCATGAAGTCACCTCGCTCAGCAAAACATGCCCACTGTTTTTATCACAAAATGGACGTGGGCCGTAATGAGCTTTCTGGGTAGGGGCGAATAGCCATTCGCCCCTACCCAGATTCATACCTACATCCAGCCATTTCGATAGCTGAACCAGCAGTATTGCTAGTTAAGGCCGACTCTGGGATTATCGCACTCGGTATTGTTAGCGGTCTTTAGACTGCCCAACAGATTGGCCACAACTACGCACTGCTGAATAGTGCCGGGGCCACCGCTAATGGTAACAACAAAGGGCAGATTATCGCGATCGGTGGGCAGCCCTCGGTAATCAAAGGCGATGCTGCTGACCGAGGTGTCTTTGGTTCCGTCAGCCCGCACTCGGTAGGCGCTCAGTCTGATTTGTCCGTTGCCGCTTGCCTCACCGCCAAGCACCTGAGTTTTACCATCAAATGCCGAAGCACCGGTGCCATAACCGGTTCCATAGTTTAGAGAGCCGATCTTCAAAGTAGGAGAAGTTGCAGCAGTATCCACTTCTACTCGACGAGTCTGCCGCAGCTGAATGGCATCCTGCTGGGCGTTTCTAACTGCCTGAATCATGTCGCTTCGTACCGTAATCGCTCGCTGGCGGCTAGAGAAGGCAAACCAGCTTGGCGCTGCGATCGCCGCTAGTACACCAGCAATCACAATCACCACCAGTAGCTCAATCAGGGTAACCCCCGATTCAGACTGTTTTGTCGATGTGTGCAGGCGTTTCATAGCGGGCCTCGAAGTGAACAACTCTCGAACTAACCTTACAAGCATAGCCAGCTGTCTATAAACCGGGCTGTTTATCTAACACACCTCGAATCAGCACCTCAGACTTTAGGGTGGGCAATCGTCCGGCTTGGGCAAAGGCACCAAGGGCAGGGTTTCCAGTGTCGGCGTTGCCCCGCAAAAACACAATCAGCGTTTGGTTGCTGTCGCCAACGATTGGAGCGCCGGTAGCAGCGCTAACGGCTGGTCCTCCCTGCCGAATACAGGCATAGAAGTTATTGGCGTCGGGTGGAGATTGCAGATATCCATCGGGGCACAGGCCAGTTCTAGGCGCAGCGGTGTCGGTGCTGTCTACAAAGTCGGTCAGTACCGACAGGTTGCGAGGCGTAGTACCGGTTCCCTTAGTCCAGTTTTCAAAGGTGGCATTTATCCCGGTTGGCTCGGTGTATCCAGGCGTAATGCTCAGGGTAGATAGCCCAGTCGACGTGTATTTTGGCAGCTCGTAGCGCACAATTCTAGATTTGCCGCCCCAGATGTCGTTGTTTGTGTTCTGCTGCTGGGCATAGACCACTAAGGTGTAGTAGCCCTGACGAATTCTCAGCGTGTTGCACTCATTTAGCTTTGCCCCTGTAAAGGCCGCAGCACAGGTACGGTTGAAGAAAGTTCGGACGTTGGCGTTGTTAGGGTCTAGAGAATCTAGCCGCCAGAAGGCCAGCACTGGAACCTCTGCTGGGTCGCGAGGAAAGTCATCTAGCTGAGCCGTAACCGCTGCCGGGCTTGAGTAGATGTACACCGCTTCGCCAGCATCGCGAGTGATGTAGTCAATGGCGCGCCGCATGTCCTGCTGGGTTTGGGTGAGGATCTCTTCACGGCGGTTGATCTTCAAAAGCTCGACCACCAGAAAAAGCATGGTGCCCACGATTAGCGAGCCCACAACAATTGCCACCAGCAGCTCGATTAGGGTAAAGCCACGTCGACTAGTTTGCTTAGCCCTGACCAGCCAGGTGAGCATTAGATTCATATCGGCTTTTCTAGCCATAGAGTGTCATCCTCAAGCGATGATTGTAGATCGCACGATCAGTTGCAGCCGGTGGGTACAGAAGCTGTGGTATTGAGATGCTGAATGTATCGACAGAGCGACTTGCTGCCTTCGCCCGCTGTGACATTGGTATAAAGAGCCACCAGAGGACGCCGGCCCCGCTGCCCGACACCATTCACCATGCGTAAAGCAGCAGGGTCTTTTGACAAGTTACCGCTGCCGGTCAGCACGGCATCATAGTCGTACACGCGCACGCCCATGCCAAAAGTCACCGGCACGCTGCCCACAAACCTGCCCGGCGTGCGGTAAGTCTGAATTGCAAACTGGTTGCCGTTGAGATCGGCAACGCGGGTCTGAAAGGCAGTAGGTGCAGCCACAGGGGCACCGTAGACTGGCCCGGCCACCTCAGCCACCCGACTGTCTGGGTTTGCGCCTGCAATTGGGGTGGAAGGAGGCAGATTTGCGGTGGTAGCCTGCGATCGCTCAACCAGCAGGCGCACCCGATCAATTTCAGACTGGGCCAGCTCTAGGGCCTGCTCAGCTTTCTGGCTCTGCACCCGAGTCGCCACCGAGATTACCAGGGCGGGGGCAATAGAGCTAGCAACCAGGCCAACAATCACAATGGCCACGAGACACTCAATCAGGCTAAGCCCCTCCTGCCCCTGGGCTAGGGAGCGCTCCCTAGCCCACAAAAGATAGCGTTTAAGTCGATTTGCAGTCACGATATGCGGCCTCTTGATGTCGTTATACGAGTGCAGTTGTTAGGCAGGTTTCGTACATAGATTGGGCATGAGTCGATTGCCCGCAGCGTTGGCGGCGCAGCGCAGGTTGACGATGTACGGATCATCGGCGGGCAGCTCGCGGTAGTACTCGCTGCGGGGTGTGCCAATGCTAACAAAGCGTCGAGCAGCCGGAGCCGGTGGCACGTAGAGCAGCGCGACATCGTAACCCCAGCGTCGGCTAGGTGGCTTGTAGTAGCCTAAACGCTCATTGTTATCTGGGTTTTGAGTTGGGTGCCAGGCATCTTGCTCAAAGGGACCAGTAGCGTTAGTAGAGAAGTTTAGCTGAATTAAGGATCCAGCAATGTGTAAGTCAACCGTATCATTCCAGTCTTCTAGCAGGCGCACAAAGTTGTGAAGGCCGCCGTAACCTTGCTGAGGCCGCTGGGGCACCAAGCCGCTGACGAAGGTGGCATTAACAAACGTTGGGGTGGCCCTTTGGGTATTACGCCGCCTATCGCCATCATTATTGGCAAAGTTAATCCAGTCTGAGCTATTGCTGTAAACGCTATAGAACGGCTGAATAGCAGGGGTGCCCGCACTGCTGCGGTAGTAGGTACCGTTGCGATCGACCCATACCGGAGCCGCAGTCGCGCCGCTCTCGCGTACCCAGTTAGATTGGTCAGCTGTGAGAATAGGACGGTTTTGATTCATATACGATGAACTAGCACCGCCTTCACTTCCTGGTCTAGCCTTCACAAAGGTATCTTCTATTGCCCCATCCTTGAAGCTGCCGGAAAGCACCGTAATGGCGTCGGCCAAAATCTCCACAGGACGCCAGTGGTCAGAGGATAGCGTGGCAAAGGTGTTGGTGTTGAGAGTTGTTCGAGCGTTATAGAACGGTAGGCCAAAGGCGGTTGCAGGAGCCTTGTCGTAGAGAGTCTGGGTAAACTCCTCAATGATGTTATTCGTTCTACCCGTGGTGCTGTGGGGGTTAAAGTCGCCCTGAATGTAGACGCTGTTGTCGGTAACAAACGTCATGCCCACCTGGCGAGCGTAGCCAGTGCCGCTAAAGTCGGCTGGCGCACCGCTAGCGGTGCGTAGCCTAAAGCCGTGGGCCCGACGCTGCGGATCGGCAAAGAAGTCTACCGGTTTGAGGCTAATACCCTCAGTCGTCAGAGGTGGATCCTGGAAAACAGGGGTAGTACCAGGCTCGACCCGCATACGACAGTTTTGCTGGGTTTCAATGTTAAACCGCCTGGGGGCTGAGCCCGTAGGGGTTTGGCAATAGTCTGCGGTAACAGTATTTGACGCATTCTTGGGCCGCACAATCTCGTCTTCGCGCACGGCGTCTTCTCTAAAGGCGTAGACCACGCCCTCGCCTCGGTTGTCGGGGTTAGCCGCCAGCCAGAAGTCACCGCCAGGGGTTGTGCGGGTGGTGAGGGCCTCGATATCAACGTCTAGTACCCGAGAGTTGAGCTGCTCGCGACCGTTGTAAACCCCTTTGTCTAGGAAGGGAACCTGAATGACCGCGCCAGCAGGGCCAACAACCTTGAAGGCCTGAGCCCGATCGCTGCTAATGTTGACCGCTGTGGGTGCCCCGCCAGTAGCGGTGGCGGCGGGCACAGACCAGCTGGTAAAAGTAGCAGAGCGGGGTACAGCCGCCAGCTCCGCGACGTCTACAACCGGGTCGGTACCGGTGCCCACCCGGCGAAAGACAACCGTAGCGGAGCTGGGCGGATTGACCGATCGCACGTAGGGGTCGGTAATGTATTCTTCAGCATCCTGGGTTGTGGATGGCAATAGATTGCCGTCAGGCTGCTGGGTCCGGACGTCTAAATCACCACCATCTAAATCGTGCTGGGCTAGTGGGAAGAGATAGTACAGCGACGGATGACGGACATTCATAGCGGTTGACCTGCTACAGGCAATGTAGCTTAGGATGCCAAGGTCGTCTTTGCCGCCTGCACCGGAAGCAACAGTGCCTTTAAAGAAGTTGGGGTTGCACTGTAGCTTGAAGCGGGCGCTGAAAGAGGACAGAGACAGAGGCTCTGTGTAGCCGGTCGCTGGATCCCAAACTACGGTGTCTGGTCCACTAGAAGTCAGGCTAGTGGCGGGTAAACCTTGCCTAAAGCCAAGCTCGCGATCGCGAATGGTGCTGGTTAGGAAGTCAATTTGCCTGGTGAAGTTGGCTATGGCATCTACCTCAGCCGCCGTAGCGTTAGTAGCGGCGCTGCCAAGTATGGTGATCCAATCTTCGCGGGTGTACTCAGCAAAGTATTCACCAAAGTCGCACTCTTTTTGATAGCCCACCGCATCGGTAAAGCCAGCTTCGCAGGTGGTGTTGTCAACGTTGGTGTCTGTCCAGGCTCGGATCTTACCAAGCAGAGCAAACAGCTCAGAAGCTTTCATGCCTCTGATAGTTGGGTCACCGGCACCGACACCAGCGACGTAGTTATTAATGCGAAACAGCGCGTTCCGCATTTGGGTAGAGACGTTCTGAAAGTTGACGTTGGCAATGGGGCTACCGGCTAGGGCACGGGCTTCTAAGTAATCGTTCTGAATGTTGTAGGCCAGCAGACTAACGGTGCAGGCGGCGCTGTGCAGGGTAGCCTTGTCGGCAGGGCTAAGGTTGGCGTAGCTGGTGCCAGCGTCAAGATACTCTGCAAAGACTCGCCGCAGCGGTGAAAAGTCGCCCCACATTCTGAGGTAGGGAGCCGGGTGCATAACAGCGGTTGTGCTGCTAACATCCTGCACTGCTTTGAAGGAGGGGGCACCACCCGCTGGGTCACCGGCAAAGTAGGCCAGGTTGCGGAGGGCGTTGCCTAGGGGCTGGTCAGCGGCTACCTGAGTCGCAAACTTAGTTTCGCTGTCGTAGGCGGTAGGGAACTGAAACTCCCAGCCGTTGGTGCCAGTGCCGTTTAGAAAGTCTGCCTTAACGGTAGCGGGCGTAAGCGTAGGGTAGTTGCTGAACGTGCGGCTGTTGAGAATGGTCTGCCCCGTGCCTGGGTGAGCCGTTGCGGCCATGCAGGCGGCTGGAAACGTGCCGCCCTTGATTTGGTAGTGGTACACCGTCATGCCCTGCACGGCAGCTAGGTTATCGCGCAGGGCTCTGCGCTGAAGATACTCGTGGGAGAGACCATAGCGGTCATTGGCGGCAGGCTTGACCTTAGCCGGGTAAAGCGGATCGCCCCCGTTACTAGCTGTCAGGGCTGCTCCAACAGGGCTTGTGTTCCATCCGTTAGCGTTGCCTAGCTCCAGACGCTCTCCCACAATCAGACGCATGCCGGTGGCGGTGGCCTGGCGTTCCCAATAGCCGTCCAGGCCACTGTCTGGGTCTGTGAGCTTGCCTAAACCAGTAATCGTGTCGCCAATTTCAGCGGTATTGTTTGTAACATCGAGTGCAGTGTCGCGGCTGTCGTAGCGGGGTTTTGGTCCCCAGCGGTTGTCGGCCCGGTAAAAGTCGTCAACGAAGGGGCGGGCTACTTGGTCATTGATGATGCGCTTGCGCGTCTTGAACCCGTCCGCGTTGCCTTCGTTGTCAAACTGAGGGTCGCGCTCCCATGCCCCAGGGTTGATGTGCTCGGTTACGTCAAGAGTAAACAGGGCTAAGGGGTTGGTAGCAATGTCGGAGGGTCGAGCACTATTGTTAGAACCATTGGTTCTAACTGAGTCGTTCGTGTTGGTGAGATTGAGGTTGACTTTGGCAGCTACACCAGCACCATCCCACACGTGAATAGTGGGGTCGCCACCAGTGGTAGTATCGGTCTTCATAGCTCCCCTGACGACCTGGCCCTGAAACTCTTGCCGACCGTTGACTACTTTGCCTGGGGTGCCCCGCTCGTCGCCGTCGCGATCAACTTCAGACAGAGAAATTTCGGACGCTTCCTGGTTGTAGAGGCAGGAGTTGTGAGAGCTAACCATGTGCGACCGGTAGCCGCCGCTGACGGCAAAAAAGTTGCCGTCGGTGTGCATAGCCCCGTTCCAGTTGAACTCTGGGCCAGGCGACACATCTAAGTCGTAGCGGAACCAGGCACCCCACTTGTTGGCTCGCGCAGCGGTGCGAGACTGCTGAAACTCTAGGGTCTCAAAGGTGCGGTTGGCATCGTTGGTGTTGGCGACAAAGGCATTGACCTGAAAATTCTTTTGCAGGGTGGAGTTGGTGCCCTGCTGCACTACCTGCCAGCCGCCTTCGGCTAGCGCACCGGCACAGGCTGGGCTGGCTTCAGTTGTCGCTAGCGGCCCCGTGCGGGTAACCATGGCGTTGGCCTTGGCCTGGTTAATGGGGCCGTCGATACGAACGGTGGTAGCCGCTCTCGGCCCTTGGTCGTCTACCAAGATGGAGTAAACGATAATCTCGTTGGCCTCGACGGTGCCGTTGCCGTTGATATCGGCATTAAACGACCAGGCGTTGTCTAGCTGACTATCGCCGTTGATGTCAACCCGAGTTTCATCGGGGAGGGTGTATGGGTCATTAGACCCAGGCAGACGGGTGACGCGACCGGTGTAGCCCGCGTAGGTGTTGGTAATCAGCATCAGGTCGGCCAGAATATCGCTGGCGGGCACCCCGCTGGGAAACCGGTTGTCGGTTTGAAACAAAAATTCGATTTTGGCTTTGGCTCGGTCAATGGCAGGCGTTGCGGCATTAGAAATCACCTGCTGCTCGCGCTGGGAGATAGCCATGTCGCTGCGGGTAAAGGAGCGATAGGTTAGCGCTGTAGCGGTAAGCACCACCATGAGCACCAGCAGCACAGTGGTCGGCAACACAAAACCCGACCGGGCTAGACGGGCCGGTCGGTTTGCCAACAGCACGAGTTGAAGCAGCCCGGTAACTAAACGCTTAATCGCCGCTTGGGGAAGCCGCAAAGCCTGTCGCAGTGGGTGACGATGCATGTTTCTAAGACCGATATGCCAAACAACAAAACCGAATAACTCGCGTAAGGCCCAGTTCAGGAGGCATTAGCCCTACAGCAGCCGTAAACCTGTGAACTAATACACAAAAACGCCTAGCTAGGACGATTGTGCTAAAGATGGTGTGCTCTGGGTCATCTTAAAAAAGTGACCGACTTTGTCTACTAAAATACCCAGTTATTGTAGCGAAGCGATCAAGGCTGTAAAGCCGACTGACTTTTGCCGCGATCGCTGACTCTGTTTCTAACCTTACTCTCAGGGAGCAGAGAGCAGATCAAGAAACCAGAGGATATGCGCCCTGGGTTTCTATCTTATTGATAACTTCATGGACTGTACTGAGTATATTCTCGATACTTGACTAAACCGCTGTAACTTTTGATGCTGACGATGGCTAGCTACTGAGACTGTTGTGAGATCACTCGTGGTCTACACCGGCAATATCGGCCAGAGCGTGGGCATAGGCTTCTAAACCCGATCTAAGATCGCTTAGTTCTTGCCGCAGAGTTGGCTCTAGCTCCCACCCCTTTTCGTGGGCAACGGCGCTTACGCCCTGGGGCTTTTGGGCCTCCCACTCTTGCAGAATAGGGTGCCATCTAGACATAAAAGGACGCAGGCCGTTGTTGAGTACCGCGATCGCGAGGCCTCCCACCGAGTCTTTAGAGGCCCCTACTCTGGGGCCAGCAGTGCGCAAAATATCGCGGGTAGAGCCAAATAGGCTATAGAGCGAGCTGAGCGCCTCACGCACTAGGCCAGCATCGGCATCAAGGGGCTGCACGGCGACCCGAGTAACCAGCTCGACGTATAGCTCCCAAGCCGCCGCCCGCTCGGTCGTATCGGGCTTCCACTTGGCTGAGCCAATACCCCAGGGCAGGCTGACGGAGACCTCTGTAAGCTGAACCGCGTCAAATTTAGGCATAGGACCGGGAAAAATAGCTGGCCATTATTATAGAGCCCTGGCTCAAGGGCAAAGAAGTGCACCCCCGCTGTGGAGGCAGTACGGTTTTCTATACAGAGAGGGCGTAAGCACCGTAAAGCAGCCGTTTCACCCTTCGGTAAATACGGTCAAGGTGGGGCATTTTCCCCTCTGGGTTAGGGGAGAAGGGACACTCACAATGAGACAAGAGACCGGCAAAGCGCTTTATCTCCGCTCAAACCGTTTGCTGGCACTGCTTAGTTGACCCTACAGGATCTCACTCCATGAAAACGGAAACCCCTTTACAGACGGCCTACAGCACCTTTCTGGAGCAGGTCAACAGCACGCAGGTACAGCGGGTAACGCTGCGGGCAGACCGCATTGACTATACCCTCAAGCCCCAGTTTGGCCATCGACGCTGTACGACTCAGCCCGTAGGCTCTACGGACGACGTTGTTAAAACTCTTAAGGGCCAGGGTGTAACAGTTACGACTGCCCCTGAGCCAATGCCCCCAGCGGGTATTGCTGGGCTGATTATTTCTTCGGGAATGCTGGTGGGGGCACTGGCCCTGGCCGCGAAGATTAGCCGTGCCGGCGGGGGCGGCATTGGTACCGCAGTAGGCATGGGTAAGAGCAAGGCCCGCACCTACGGTAAAAGCAAAGCTGGCGTGACCTTTGCCGATGTGGCTGGGGTAGACGAAGCAAAGCAGGAGCTGCAAGAGGTCGTTGACTTCTTGGCCAACGGTGACAAGTACCGCAAGCTGGGGGCCAAACTCCCCAAGGGGGTACTGCTAGTAGGGCCACCAGGAACCGGCAAGACTCTGCTGGCCAAAGCGATCGCCGGAGAAGCCGGGGTGCCCTTTTTGAGCATGGCGGGCTCAGAGTTTGTGGAGATGTTTGTGGGCGTTGGGGCCTCGCGGGTGCGAGATCTGTTTAACCGGGCTAAGCGCCAGGCTCCCTGCATTGTCTTTATCGACGAGCTAGACGCCGTTGGCAAAACTCGCGGCGGCAATGCGGCGGGCGGCAATGACGAGCGCGAGCAAACCCTAAACCAGCTGCTGACCGAAATGGACGGCTTTGACGGCAACGATGGGGTAATTATTGTTGCCGCTACCAACCGGCCCGAAACCCTAGACCCGGCTTTACGTCGCCCTGGCCGTTTTGATCGCCAGGTGCTGGTCGATCGCCCCGACAAGAGCGGCAGGCTAGAGATTTTGCAGGTGCATGGTCAGGGCGTCGCCCTGGGTGAGGATGTGAGTTTAGCTGACGTTGCGGCCCAAACCGCTGGCTTTGCCGGAGCCGACCTAGCCAACTTAGTCAACGAAGCCGCGCTGATGGCGGCTCGCCACAACCGTCAGGCGGTGCTGATGGCTGACTTTAAAGAAGCTATGGAGCGGGTGATTGCTGGCCTGGAGAAGCGATCGCGCGTGCTGACGCCGATGGAGCGGCAGACTGTGGCCTACCACGAAATGGGCCACGCCTTAGTGGGAGCGCTGATGCCGGGGGGCAACCGGGTGACTAAGATCTCCATTGTGCCACGCGGGCTAGGAGCGCTGGGGTACACCCTAAACGTGCCCGAGAACGATCGCTACCTGATGCTTGAAGACGAGCTGCGGGGCCAGCTTGCGATTTTGCTAGGGGGCCGCGCGGCTGAAGAAGTAGTATTCGGCAAGGTATCAACCGGGGCCAGCGACGATATTCAAAAGGCTACTGACCTGGCGGAAAAAGCCGTCACCGAGTACGGCATGAGCGCTAGATTAGGGCCGGTAGCGTTTGCCAAGGCCTCGGCTCAGTTTTTAGGCGGCAGCAGCGATCGCCGCACTACCAGCGCCGAAGTAGCCACCGAAATCGACCGCCACGTCAAAGAGCTGCTGACTGGTGCCCGCACCGTAGCCATGGAGATTTTGCGGCTCAACCGAGGGC
>JBARUP010000105.1:0-2354 GCA_049645805.1 Nodosilinea sp. | reverse complement strand
ATATATTTGTGGCGATGCAGACTCAGTTTGCCATGGTGTTCGCCATGTTTTGCACCTACCTAGCGATGCGTCGGGCCAAGCCGCGCTATGCAGTGGTGGGTGCACTGGGGGTTGGAATGGCGATCGCGGCCCTTCAAAACCAAATCCAGTTCGATACTGTTAGCCTGCAACTGGCCAAGCCGGTCCTAACCGTTCCCAAGTTCTCTCTAGGTGGATTGGTCGGCGTTGCTCTACCGCTGTTTGTAGTGACCATGGCTTCCCAAAACGTGCCGGGGGTCGCCGTCATGCGGGCTTCGGGGTATACCGTACCGATCTCGCCGCTGATCGGCTGGACCGGAGCCACCACTGTACTTCTAGCTCCCTTTGGGGCATTTGCAATTAATTTGGCCGCCATTACCGCCGCCATTTGCATGGGGCGCGAGGCCCACGAAGATCCCAACAAGCGCTACGTGGCCGCGATCGCCGCCGGTTTTTTCTATCTACTTATTGGTCTGTTTGGGGCTACTGTCGCTGCCGTTTTTGCTGCCTTTCCGCAGGAGCTGGTGCTGGCGATCGCGGGGTTGGCCCTACTGGGCACCATTGGCAACGGCCTATTTACCGCCCTGCGCGAGGAGCGCGATCGCGAACCTGCCCTAATCACCTTCCTCGTTACGGCCTCCGGCGTCACCCTGCTTGGTATCGGCTCCGCCCTTTGGGGGCTAATCGCTGGGGCGCTGGCGCTAGCGATTTATCGGCTCAAACTCTCTCCAGACGAACAATAATCACTCGCTTCCAAAACCCGAGAACGCTCAATTTGTGCCTACTGAGACAGCGGTCTTCGGCACGCTGCCGCCCATCGTGATGAATTCTCGCATCGACGGCAGTCTCCTTAACCTCGATCTCTACGGCGACAGCAGAGTCAATATATTGTGCAAGCGCTACTCGCCTGACGATGCGCTCTGCTACACTTCCAACGAGAGTAGACCTTCCATCGAGTCGATGAACCAGTCAGCGCTGGTTAAATCCGATTCTTCTGCTCGACCGTATTAGAACAGAGAATGAACCCGAAATCTTGCAGCTTGGCTAGATTCATTCTCGCTTTGACCCCGATTATGAGAGAGAACATGAAACATACGACTCAAGGCCTTATGGCACTCGGCACCGCAGCGCTAGCTCTAGGCGTCGCGCTGCCCCAAAGCGCCAGTGCTGGTCATACCAATGCAATTCTATCTACCCACCTCGACGGCAGTGCCGAAGTCGGTACTGATACCAGCCAAATGGTGGGCGACGCCACCGGCATGGGGAGCGCCTACGTCTTTGGTGTCGATGGCGACTCCATGACCCTGTGCTACGTGCTGGAAGTGTCTGGTGTTCAAATGGTACCCGTTGGTGAGGGTATGGCAGCTCACATTCACGAAGGGGCAATGGACGAGAACGGGCCGGTGGTCGCTGCCCTTGCTGGCCCAGAAGACGGTGATGCCGGTGACTGCCTTACCGAGGGCGAAGAAGGCAAGTTTCCTACTGGCGAAGCCGGTATTGTGCAGCGAATTCTGAACAATCCTGAAGCCTTCTATATTAATGTTCACAATCCTCAGTTTCCTGATGGGGCTATCCGTGGTCAGCTCTCAGGACACGCTCACTAAAATCGTGTTTAGCCCATAGGCGACGCCACAAGGCGTATAGCATCATGAGCATGACAGCGCTCTGCTCATGATGCTTCATTCATAATTTAACTATCTAGGAAAGCGGCTTACTGCCTTAGACGCCGCCGCTCGAACTCTTGCAGACGCCGCTGAAACTGCTCCCAGTGATTCTCTATATCTGTCAGAGATAGCTTAAACAGTTGGGCGGGTTGATCGGCTAGTGCGATCGCCACTAGGCCCCTTTGCACCTCCAAGCCAAATTCGGCATAGACCTGCATTACTGCTGCCCGGTAGGCCGCAATCTGCAAAAAATAGTCCTCTAGCCACTGGGGCTGCTTAGGTCGCAGCGCCGTTTTCCAGTCGCACAGGTACAGCTCTCCCTCCATCACCACTAGCGCATCAGGGAACCCAACAAACCCCGCTGAGTGCCACACCGCCCCTTCTACCAGCAGTACTTCATCCACCTGGGCCAGCACCGGCTGAATTGATGCCCAGTAAGGGGTCAATTCGGCTGGAATGTCCGCGGGCCGATCGTTTAAGTAAGCTGCAATCTGCTTGTGCAGCCGGGTTCCCGTCGATGAAGCCTTACCCGAAATGCGCTGCGATTCTTCAACGCCTACCCGCTGTCGCCAGCGCTGTAGCGCCTCTCTCGCTGCCTGGGGTTTAGTTGCCGATAGCACGGTAGTTACGCCTGGGTAATAGCGTCCCGCCACTTCGTAGAGCATTTTATGC